>JAKAFF010000016.1 GCA_021818045.1 bacterium | reverse complement strand
TGTGAGGATCCTTGATGAGCGTGCCCAAGGGGATTTTAAGCGCAAGATCGCGTCCTGTGCGCCCCGTGCAGCGATTGCCTGCGCCGTCTTGGCCATTTTCGGCTTTTAGAATGCGTCGGTTGCGAAAATACTCGAGGGAATGGACTTGAGAATCGGCGATGAAGACGACAGAGCCGCCGTGTCCGCCATTTCCGCCTGCGGGGCCGCCTTTAGGGATGAATTTTTCTCGGCGCCAGGCGATGACGCCGTTGCCTCCCTTGCCCGCCGATAACTGAAGATGTACTGTATCGACGAACATGGGGACCGATTTATTGGGGTTGTGGAACTACGGAGACGTACGTCTTCGCAGTCTTGCGGAATTGGACGATCCCATCTGTTAGAGCAAATAGGGTGTAATCGCGTCCGATTCCTACGTTTTTGCAAGGGTGCCACTTCGTGCCGCATTGTCTGACGAGAATGCTGCCAGCGGTGACGAATTGTCCCATCGTAGCTTTAATGCCAAGTCTTTGTGAGTGCGAGTCGCGCCCGTTGCGCGTAGAGCCTTGTCCTTTCTTCTGTGCCATTTGAAACCTTTATGCTGCGACGATTTTGGTGATTTTTACTCGGGAGTATTTTTGGCGATGGCCAACCGTACGACGAGAGTTTTTGCATGTCTTGTATTTGAAGGCGATGACTTTGGGTCCCTTCGCTTGGCCAATGACTTCTGCGTGAACTGCGCATTTAGGAAGGTGGGGGAGGCCAATTTTTGGCGCTGTGCCGTCGTGAACCATGAGAACTTTGTCGAATTTTACTTCTCCGTCCACGCCGAGAAGTTCGATGTCTAGCTCGTCGCCCTCTTCGACTCGGTACTGTTTTCCGCCTGTCTCGATAATCGCGTACATAATTCCTCTAACAATAGGTAAATTCCCGGAAATGTTACTCAAACAGCCCCTACTTTGTCAAATGAATTGCTTGGTAAGGGTTTTTTTTATTTTTTGTGTATAGCAAAAAGGCCAGATAACTGATGGCGGAAAGCAAAGCGATTGTGGCGGCAGGCGGCCAATCAAGGCTTGCCGCGACCCAAAGGCCAAGCAAGCAAAAAAGGGCGCATAGTATAGCTGCAATCCCCATCATTTTGGATAATTGATTTGTCAATAGGGCAGCCAAAGTTGCAGGGATGGTGAGCATTGCGATGACCAAAATGGTGCCGACTACCTGCATGAGTAGAACGATGGAGATTGCGACCAAGCAGAGCAATAATAAATAAAGGCGCGTAGTGGCAATGCCTTGCAATTTCGCCTGCTCTTCGTCAAAGCAGATAGATAGAAATTTTTTATAGTAAACAAAGACGACTGTTAAAATAAGGCCATCCAGGAGTGCTAGATGCACTAAATCTTTTCCTTCAATCCATAAGATATTGCCAAATAGATAACTTAACAGTTCTACATTGGCTCCGGGGGTCAAAGATACAAAAATAATGCCGATGGCCATGCCGGTGGACCAGATGGCTGCAATGACGGCGTCTTCCCTTTGTCGGTATTTGAGCTGAACCCAACCGAGGCTTAACGCGGAGAGGATGGCTGCAGCAAAAGCCCCCAGGAGGGGATCGGCCCATTGCCATCCGATACTTCTTTGCAGCCAAAGGCAAAGCCCCATGCCGCCTAGTACGGAGTGGGCTATGCTGCCTGCGATAAAGGAGATCCTTTTCACGACGACAAATGAGCCAATGACTCCTGTGGCCAAAGAGGCGAGCAGGCTTGCCCAAAGGGCCATTTGCAAAAACACATTTTCAAAGAACGTTGAGAACATGCGCCTCTTTTTGTTCAAAGTGGTTTGGGGGCAGACCGAGAAGCGGCGTATGGTAAAGTCCCAAGGCGAAGTGCTCGCACACATTGGCTGGTAGATAAGAGCTTACCGTCCCCTGTACGCACAAGACGCGATCTACCCGTTCGACTGCGGTTTTGAGGTCATGTGTGACTAGTAAAATGGTCTTTTGCGGCTTTAAGCTTTGCAGTAGGTTCATGATGAGTGTCACAGATGCGGCATCGATATTGGCTGTGGGCTCATCGAGAAGTAGCAATTCGGGGTGGGACAGTAGCGCTCTTGCGAGCAGCGCTCTTTGAGCCAGGCCCCCTGATAGCGCGCCAAAGGGTTTATGTTGATGGGGAGTGAGTCCTAATCTTTCAATCCATTCGTAAGCCTCTTGTCGAAAGGCATTTGGATAAGAACCCCACACATTGGTTTTGGACACCGCGCCAAGTAGAATCAGCTCTAAGACTGTGATAGGAAAATCGCGGTCGGTTTTAGCGGTTTGGGGGACATATCCAATAGAGCCTTTGACCGTAAGCTTGCCTTTAGATGGTTTTAAAAACCCCAACAGCAGTCTTAAAAGGGTGGTTTTTCCTCCTCCATTGGGTCCCATGATGCCGACGAACTCTCCCCGCGCGATCCCCAAAGTGACATCTTGCAAGATGGGGGTGGATCCATATGAGAAATCTAGGTGTTCAATTTCGATTAGCATAAGAGGGTCTTATGGCTCCGCAAGTACATGGGCTAATTGACGCATCATGGCAAAATACTCTGCTGAATAGGGGTCGATGAGGCGGACGGGCACATGCAGTTTTTTGGCGATGAGCTGGGCCCCTTTGTTGTTGTATTGAGGCAGGGCCAGTGCGACCTCCAAACTTTGTGCTACAGCCTGGCGTAGCACAGCCTCTAGGTGTTGAGGTCTTGGATCTTTCCCTTCGTATTCAATGGAAATCTGTTCAAAGCGGTACTCCTGGCAAAAGTAACCGAAGGCAGGGTGGGATACTAAAATTTGTCGTTTGACCACAGGCTCCAATAAGGCGCGAATCTCTTGATCGAGCGCGCTTAGTTGAAGAGATAAGAGTTGTAAATTTTTTTGAAAAAGGGGGCTTTTTTCAGGGAAGCGGTGGCTCAAAGTTTTCTCAATTAATTGAGCCTGTTTGATAGCGAGTTTAGGACTTAGCCAAACATGGCGGTCTAAGTGGTCCATAGAACAGCCCTTACACCCCATGCAATGCGTCTCTTCAATCAAGTCGATCCCTTCGCGCAAATCACAAACGACAAGATCTGGTGTATGTTGTCTCAGAATAGGGAGGATTTTCGGTTCAAAGGGTTCCCCGATCCGCAGCCACATGGCCGCATTCCCCATTTGGGCTACCTGATGTCCTGTGGGTTCATAGGAATGGGGATTTACATCAGGCGGCACTATCGATTGTACGTCGAACTCGTCTCCTGCGATTTGCTCGGCGAAAAAACGGTAAGGAGCGATGCTCACAAGGAGCAAAGGCTTTTGAGGGGGGTGTTTTGGGGTTTGCGTGCACCCCGCCAATAGGCAAGCTACAATGATAAAAATGATTTTTTGCATAAATCCAGCTGCAGAAGAATATGGCTTCTTTCTCTATATAAAGCAAGACCTCTTGTCTCATAAACACAAGATCCGTTAAGCTCTATGGCCGGATCATTTGGAGAGATGTCCGAGAGGCTTAAGGAGCACGCTTGGAAAGCGTGTAAACGTGAAAGCGTTTCGTGGGTTCGAATCCCACTCTCTCCGATCCCTAAGGCGTTGTCCTATTGGACTCAAGCGCCTGCCCCTTTTTCGACCCCTTGACCTGCATTGCGAAATCGGCGGATAGCAGCCCCTAAGGAGGGGTCATTGCTATCTGAGACGGGTTGAATAGCTACCATCTGAACCCCCGCTTTTTGCATGCTCTCAGGGGTCCAAGGATTGTGGATGCACTCGCATTTCGCGGGCCCCAATCGCAGGAGGTGTTCATTTTCTGTGGGAACGCCAAAATAACCAACCGCTCTACTTCCTTGTCGGGCATTGATTTTAGCATATCGACATGCCACCGCAAATGGACCGGTGAATAGTTCCCGTTGCGTCATGTCGGTCTTGAGCGTTTCCTGGCTATGCCCACTACAGCCGATGATTTTATATTGGCGGCCATCCAGTGTTACGGTGGCGCCTATTTTGTGGAGAGGGGGTTCTGGGGGGGTGCGGGCGTGGTGCCACTGCGAAAAGGTGCGTATTGTGGTAGTCTGAATATTCTCCAAAATAGGAGGACGGTCGTTGCGGGGAGGTGTTAGCAATGGGTAGAGGGATGCGCCGCCCAGTAGCCAGAAACGAATCTTCATAAATGTCAAAGTGAAAAAAACGTGCGGTAGTGATTGTAACTTAGTGGCATATATTTGTTCTGCTCAAAAAAATGGTTGAAAATGTTTTGATCTTTGAGATGTGTGTCTTGTAAAATCGAGATCGTTCTGGAAGGTTCGAGCTTTATACACAAATGAGTTCAAAAGTTGGTTTTGGGCAACGCGAAAGCTGGCGGAATTCGCCTATCGTAAGTGACCCAATATTAAAAATATAGGGTCATTTACGATAGACGAATTGCGCCGCTTTGGCGCAGCCGAAAATCCAACTTTTGAACTCATTTGTGTATAAGAGAGTTGTTTTGAGAAGCTCTAATTGGAGGACGTGATGGCACCACAATTTACTGAAGCTGTAACGCAGGCGATTGAAGATGCGTTCCAATTTGCACAAAGTCAATCTCATGTCGAGGTGAATGAAAATCACCTGCTGCGCTCTTTGCTATTAGATGCAGAAGGGTATTTTGCTTCTCTTTGCAAAGCTCTGCAGCTGGATCCTAACATTCTGCTCAACCAAATCGAGTCGACTTTGCGTGCGATACCCACATATGAGGGTGCAGCACAAGCGCCGCAGGTAGCTGCAGGATTGCAGCAAAAACTGCAAGATGCCGATCGGATAGCCAAAGCATGGAATGATGCGTATGTGGGAAGCGATCATCTTCTGCTCGCCTTTTGGGAAAAGCCGCTCGAGCCTTTGGCTTCATGGAAAAAAATGTCGAAAAAGTCGGCCAAAGATGTCGAAATGGCCATTCGCAAAATTCGCGGCTCTCGCCATATGGATTCGCCCTCTGCTGAATCAAACATGAAGGCGTTGGAAAAATTTTGCAAAAATCTGACGACACTTGCTCGGAGCGGCAAGCTCGATCCTGTGATTGGACGCGACGAGGAGATTCGCAGAACGATTCAGGTGCTTTCGCGAAGGACGAAAAATAATCCCATGCTCATTGGGGAGCCAGGTGTCGGCAAAACGGCCATTGCTGAAGGACTTGCACAACGGATTGCAAATGGCGATGTCCCAGACTCTTTGAAGGGCAAGGATCTTTTAGTTTTAGATTTGGGTAGTTTGGTTGCGGGCACTAAATTTCGGGGCGAGTTTGAAGAGCGTCTGAAAGGGATTTTGGATGAAATTGAAAAAAGCGATGGGCGCATCATTTTATTTGTCGATGAGGTGCACACCCTAGTCGGGGCTGGGGCATCCGAGGGGTCGATGGATGCGGCCAATCTGCTAAAACCTGCATTAGCACGTGGCATGCTTCACTGCATAGGCGCTACCACTTTGGCAGAATATCAAAAGTATATTGAAAAAGATGCAGCACTTGAGCGCAGATTTCAGCCCGTTATGGTCCCAGAGCCCTCTTTGGAAGATACAGTTGTCATTTTGCGCGCTCTTAAAGAGCGCTATGAGATCTATCACGGCGTTCGGATCACTGAATCTGCTTTACACGCAGCTGTATTTTTGTCGTCTCGCTATATTACAGATCGACGCTTGCCGGATAAGGCGATCGACCTCATCGATGAAGCCGCAAGTTTTATTCGGATGCAAATTGGGTCGCTCCCACTGCCGATTGAACTGAAAGAAAAAGAGCTCTCCTCACTCATCGTAAAACAAGAAGCTTTGAAGCGCGAAGGCAATGAGGTCGCCGCGAAAGAGGCCGACGGCAAAATTGCACAAGTGAAAGAGGAGCTGGGATTGTTGCGCGCTAAGTGGAGTCAAGAAAAGGGCCTCATTGCAAAACTGAAGGACAAAAAGGATGCGCTTGAAAAGCTGCGCTTTCAAGAAGAAGAGGCAGAGCGCAAAGCCGAGTACAACCGCGTTGCAGAAATCCGCTACAACCAGATCCCTGCGCTGCAAAAAGAGCTAGAAAAAGCGCAAGACAGTCTGAATGCTTTGCAAGGACGGCTGTTGCAAGAAGAGGTGGATGAGCCGCTCATTGCCCAAATTGTGGCAAAATGGACTGGCATTCCTGTTGAAAAGATGTTGGAGCAGCAGGTGCAAAAGATTTTGCATCTCGAAAAACATCTCGAAGAGCGGGTAGTGGGGCAATCTTTGGCCGTAAGAGCTGTGTGTGAGGCGATCCGTAGATCGCGCGCAGGCCTTAGCGATCCCCAAAGACCTGTGGGGGTGTTTCTCTTTTTAGGCCCAACCGGTGTGGGAAAAACGGAGCTCGTCAAGGCTTTAGCCGAGCAACTATTTGATAAAGAAGATGCGATCATCCGTCTCGACATGTCCGAGTACATGGAAAAGCATAGTGTATCAAGACTTGTGGGTTCGCCCCCGGGATATGTGGGATATGAAGAAGGGGGGCAATTAACAGAGGCCTTGCGGCGGCGCCCTTATTCTGTTGTGCTATTAGATGAGATTGAAAAAGCGCATCCAGATGTGTTTAATATCTTGCTCCAAGTGTTCGACGAGGGGCGCCTGACAGACAGTAAGGGCCGCAAAGTCAATGGGAAAAATGCCCTTTTTATCATGACGTCCAATTTGGGATCAGATCTTTTAATGGGCAAAAAAGAGCTTACGAAAGAACAGCTTTTGGAACTCGTGGATCCCGTGTTGAAACGGACGTTTCGTCCCGAATTTCTCAATCGCCTGGACGAAATTCTTCCATTCCTTCCCTTACAACTTGCGGACATGGAAAAAATCGTGGCATTCCAGCTTAAAAAAGTGGCGGACAGGCTGCAAGCTCGCCATATTGCATTGGTCTGGGACAAAGATGTTGCCCAATATCTGGCTCAAGAGGGGTATGACCCCTCATTTGGGGCCAGACCTTTGCGCCGCTTGATTCAGCAGGAGGTGGTGAATCTCTTTGCGACAGGCATTTTGGAAAACAAAATCCCTCCCTATAGCCGATTATCTCTAATTCTGGAGTCGCCATCGCGTATTAGATATGAAATTTTTTCTTGAAAAAGTGGGCGGTGTAAAATTCTACTACAATTCAATCTCCCCTCCTTGTTACAATGGCGCGAGCACCCTCTGGGGGGCCCTATCCGAACAAAAACCAATTCACAAAAATTGTTTGGCGTCCTAAAAAGCAAGAGATGTCCAGGAGTTTGGGGTGAGATGCCCTTTTTGTAACCACGAAGAATCAAAAGTAACCGATTCGCGCGATGCAGTAGAGATGAATGCAATCCGGCGGCGCAGAGAGTGCTGTCAATGCATGAAGCGCTTTACCACGTTCGAAACGGTCGATTTGAGCTTGCAGGTCAAAAAAAGGGACGGAACTTTTGAGGACTTCCAGCAGGAAAAGCTGATTCACGGGATGGACGCCGCCTGTCGACATACCCGCGTAAGCCATGATCAGGTGCGTGCTTTGGCCTATAAAATTAAAACAGAACTGATGGCCAAAGGGGTCCGAGAGATCTCCTCTCAAGAGTTGGGTGATATTGTGATTCGCCAGCTCAAAGAGACAGATCTAGTGGCTTATATCCGCTTTGCCTGTGTGTACAAACGCTTTAAAGATGTTCGAGAATTGCTCGCTGCGATTGAAGAGCTCTCCTCCGATGAAGGAAGAGAGTCTCTGACTGCCAAAGGGCAGCAAGGATCTTGCTGCAACGGAGCAGATAGCTCGGTTCACTCGCCCCTCAAGGGCCGAGACTGCGCTCGAGCAGCAGTTCAAGAACTAGAAAACGAGGAAAACAGCCATCATGCCACTACAGAAAAGTGAAATTGCGAAATTTAAAAAACGATTGGAAGAACTAAGAGCGCAACTCATGCGCACAGTGCAAGGAGCGAAAGAGGCGGTAACTCAGCCGGATGAGGCAAAGGGATATTCCCAACACTCAGCCGATGAGGGGACAGATGACTTTGTCAAAAATATCAATCTCGAGCTGACGAATAAGGAATTTAATGTCATTCGACAAATCGACCGGGCTTTGGAAAAAATTGAAGAGGGGACCTACGGCATGTGCGATATTACAAACGAAGAGATCCCATTAAAACGTCTCGAAGCGATTCCCTATGCAACGATGACTGTGAAGGCGCAAGAAAGGCTTGAAAAGGGGTTGATCTAATGCGTAAATGGGTCCTGTTTATCGCTTTTCTACTCTGCTTGGACCTAGTCACCAAAATATTGGCTGAACACCATCTCCCCCCGCTTAGTGGAGGGAGATATCCCTTTGGGGGAATCCCTATTTTTTCGTTAGGGGGGGTGAGCTGTTCTTTGAATTATGTCGTCAATACAGGGGCTGCCTGGGGATTGTTTGCAGATCACTCAACGATCTTGTTTGCCTTAAGGATAGGGATGATTTTGGCCCTTTTGCTCTTTGCTCATAAATCATGGCCCATCGTGCTCATTCTATCTGGCGCAATTGGCAATGTGATCGATTCATTTTTATACGGATATGTCATCGATTTCATCCATTTTACGTTTTGGAATTACCATTTTCCTGTGTTTAACGTCGCCGATTCTTGTATTACGATTGGCATTGTCTGGTTGATGTGGTCGCAAAGAAATTGTCAACAACGTTGCTCATTATGACCCTTCGGATCTCTACTCCCGCCCAAGAGGGAATCTATCAAGGATCTAAGTATTTAAAATATCAAGTGCTCTGTGATGGGGAAGAATTAAAAAAATTGTTCGATGGCTCTTTTGGAATATATCCATTGACCTTCTTAGGCGATGCAAATGCTGTGGATGTGGGTGAGTTTTTAGAAGAGTATAGCCGCTGGATCGATGGTTTGAAGCGTGGCCTTGTTCCCGAAGAGGCGCAGCTGAAAAAATGGCTTGGGTGTGCGCTGACGGCCGATACGGATGCCCTATGGAGACAAGAAATACCAGGAGGGCGCTATTTGGTGAAAATGGCTAAGCCCGTCATTCAGATGCAAGCACATTTTTTTACCTACTCCCGTGTAGATGGGGTGTTTCGCCCGATGAGCATGGGACTTGGGAGCATTTTTTGGGGATTGCAATTTAGCTACCCGCAACTTTTTCAAGATCCCAAAACGATGGAGCTATTGGAAGTAGACGGCTTTGTCAATTGCGATCTCTTTCAAAAGATCAAGCTTTGGGTGCGCAATGAGACGCGGGCGACCCCCTTTGTCGTAGATGGAAAGAGAGTCAATGTGCCAATGCGCATTGGCAAAAACTGCCTGTCTTGGGTGGCAAACCATCCCCAGCTACAGCTGCAACAAATAGGGGTTTATGCAAGCTGAATATATGCGGCGGTGCGGCCTTTGTCTTTTGAAAGAAGAAGAGGTGGCCTTTTTTGTGCAAAACTTACGCAAGTCCCATCCGGATGTAGAGATCGCCCTTTTTCCCTCACCTGGCGAGATGCAACTGATGTTTCAGTCAGATCGCCCAGTAGATGCTTTAGTAGAATTGACGAAACAGCAATTTCCCACCTTTTTTTATGGGGAAGGGCGCATTGAAGAGGCCATGGCCAAAGCATTTATAGAGCGGGGCAAGACGCTCTCTTTTGCGGAAAGCTGTACGGGTGGGGCAATGGCCGCGAAAGTAACTGCCATTCCCGGTGCATCGGGCTATTTTTTAGGCTCTTTTGTCACTTATTGCAACGCATGGAAGGAGCGGTTTTTGCATGTGTCTAGAAGCACTCTTGAGACGAAAGGTGCGGTCAGTCGCGAAACGGTCATTGAAATGGTGCGAGGGCTTTTGCAAGAAACAGATGCAGATTATTGTGCAGCGATCTCGGGCATCGCAGGTCCTAGCGGCGGGTCTAAACAAGTCCCAGTGGGCACCATTTGTATCGCCATTGGTGTAAGAGGAGATCGCATAGATGCAGGCATCATTCACGCACCTCAAGGAAGATCTACGGCGATTGATTTAGCAGTACACTTAACACTTGGCGCTCTATGGCGTCGATTAGTTCATCAAACGGCGACATTTTCATGACTTATCAATTACTCGACAGTGGCGATGGCCAAAAGTTGGAAAAATTCGGTGATTACACCCTTTTAAGGCCTTGCAGCCAGGCTGTTTGGCGCATGCAACAATCGCTTGAGGCAGATGCTATATTTACCAGGGAAGAGCGGTGGGTATTTCATAAAAAATTGCCCAAATCTTGGGACGTATTGCATGGTGGCGTGGCGTTTAAAATTACCCCGACCGATTTCGGTCACCTGGGCCTTTTCCCCGAACATGCAGACCTTTGGCAATGGATGCGCCCTTTGATCAAAAAAGGATCGCGCATTTTGAACCTATTTGCCTACTCTGGAGGTGTGACTTTGGCCGCCGCCCAAGAAGGAGCTGAGGTGTGTCATCTCGATGCATCCAAGGGGATGATCGACTGGGCCAAAGAAAACGCATCACTCAATCGCTTGGGGAAAGCGCCCATTCGCTGGATTGTCGATGATGCTTTGAAGTTTTTGAAAAGGGAAAAGAAAAGACAATCATTTTACGATGGCATTATTTTAGATCCTCCGACATTTGGCAGAGGAAGTCAGGGAGAGGTGTTTAAAATTGAGCGCGACATTATGCCCCTTTTAGAGCTGTGTGCAGAATTGCTCACGCAGACGCCACTATTTGTCATCTTCTCTTGCCATACTCCAGGATTTACCCCTCTTGCGATGCGCCATTTGCTCGGTCAAACGATGCCTCGAGGGCACTTGGAAGTAGGGGAAATGGCGCTTTACTCGCCCAATGTTTTGTCCATCCCCAGCGGGAGCTTTGCGAAATGGACCCCCTGATCACAAGTTTGCAAAATCCAAAAATCAAAGACGCAGTGCGTTTGCGAGATAGACGGCCCCGCGAAGAGAGCGGCCTTTTTTTGATAGAAGGATATCGAGAGCTCAAACGCGCTTTAGATGCCGGCCGCACGATACAGACCCTTTTTTACTGTCCGGAACTTTTTTTAGGAATCAATGAAGAGGATTTAAAGAAGCAATGTAAAGGCGCTTTACATTTGCGTTGCACGAAGGAAGTTTTTGCGAAAATTTCCTATCGCGATCGACCTGATGGACTTCTTGCCATCGCGCCGCAAATGCACCTTGCACTGGCCGATTTGAAACTGAAAAAGAGCCCCTTTTTGGTAGTGGCAGAAAGCATTGAAAAGCCTGGCAATTTAGGCACGATTTTGCGCTCTTGCGATGCCGCAGGTGTCGATGCCGTCATCGTTTGCGATCCTACTACTGATATTCACAATCCAAATGTCGTGCGCTCCAGTGTGGGTACTGTATTTACCGTTCCCGTGATTGAAGCGGGTGCAGAGGAAACTTTTGCCTTTTTAAAGCAGCATAAAATTGCGATTGTTGCAGCCACTCCTCATGCAAAAATGGAGTTTACTCAGGCTGATTTAAAAGTCTCTCTTGCTATTGTTGTGGGAACAGAGCAGTATGGACTGTCAGAAAAATGGATGCATGGTGCGGATGTAGCGGTGAGGATCCCGATGTTTGGGGTTGCCGATTCGCTGAACGTGGCCTCTGCCACTACTTTGATGTTATATGAAGTCGTTAGACAAAGATCCTGAGATTGTATTTTGTGATAACCACCTCCTTGTCATCGATAAGCCGGCGGGCATTTTAACGCAGCCCGATGCCAGTGACAGCGACTCGCTAGAAATGTATGGCAAGCGATGGCTCAAGCGCGAATATCACAAGGAAGGCAACGTCTTTTTGCATGCAATCCATCGATTGGACAAGCCGGTGAGCGGACTTGTATTATTTGCACGCACCAGCAAGGCTTTGTCTCGGCTCAATGAGCAGTCGCGCGCGATCGAAATTCAGCGGTCCTATATTGCAGAGGTAGAGGGGATTTTGCCGGAAAAAAGGGGGCGATTGGATCACTATCTCATTCATGGCGATCATCGGGCGATTGTAGCAGAGCCTCATGAAGAGGGGGCGAAGCATGCGCGATTAGAATACCAGGTGACCCACTTTTCCAAGGCTACGACTTTTGTCGAGATTGCTCTTGAAACGGGCAGATATCACCAAATTCGGGCGCAATTTAGCGGCATTGATCATCCGATTGTAGGGGATGTGCGCTATGGAGGCAAAGGGGGAGATGGATCATCGATCCATTTACATTGCGCACGGCTGTCCTTTTTGCATCCCATCACCAAGGAGCTTCTTCGTTTTGAATCTTCTGCGCCTTTTGGTAGGGTCGCTTGATTGTCTGACGCCATAATTTCTGTAGCAGGTATTTTCCTCCGTTGACTAAGGACATGGGGTCTTGAAAGGGGATGGAGAGCCAACTGTTGTTTTTGTTGAGCAGCCAATAGAAGATCCGATTCCACTGCTTGATTTGCATAGAGTACCATAGGTCTGCAGGAAAATGACGGACCATCTTGGTGGATAAAGGCTTTTGTAGAGGTGTGTGAGGATTGCGCAGTGCTTTTGACCAATCGACGCCTACCAATTCGCTGTGGCGAATCCAGCGGTTTGGACGAAAGTCCAATTCTATGAGCAGGTATTGGCGAGATGCTATGGTACGAATGAAAGTGATATTGGTAAATCCGGTTAGTTGCAGACTAGCGCCGAGTTTTTGTAACAGAGGCTCGATTTCAGGACAAGGCGTGAAGATTCGTTCTAAAGATGGGGCATGTGGTGAAGGGGAATAGGTCATCAGTGAGCTTGCATAAGCTGTAAGGCGGGATTGTAAGAATAGCGCCTCTACGCTGATCGCCTCACCTTCTATGTATTTTTCCACAAGGTAAGGGGGAGGAGCATGCAGGGCAATAGCGGCTATTTCTTTATGACTATGGCATAGAGTGACTCCATCGCCGCCCCCACTGCGCGATAGTTTGATCATTACCGGAAAGCCGAGCTCTTGGGCGATTTGCGAGACTTGCACAGATGAATCAGCTGTTTTTGAAGCGGGGGAGGGGATTTTTAAATGTCGCCACAGAGCGGCTGATCCCACTTTGCCATCCAGAGCATATTGATAGTACGCATTGCCGATTGGGGAGAGCTGCGCTTTTACGGAGGGATCTATTTTGCTGTCGTTTAGCGCCCACACCAAAGCATCTGAGCCTAAGATTGTCAGGTGAAATGTCCGTTTGGTAATGAGATCTGCTGCTTGATGAATCAACTCAAGTGGGGCTGCAGAAGTTTCAATCCTCTCATCTATGTAAGCACGTGAGGATAGCGACCAGTGACGTGGAGCTAATACTACAACGCGATATCCGCCATTTTTTTAAAGGCGCGGCAACTCGCAAATGAGGTGGGATGCCTTGGCTTCGGCAACGATGAGAGCTGTGGTGGTGCTATATATATGCATGGCGTGAGATTGTAGAAATTCTAGGGTTGTTGTTAAAGAGGTGTTTTTTTAAATTGGTGTATATTGATGTTTACTGTATACACAAATGAGTTCAAAAGTTGGTTTTGGGCAACGCGAAAGCTGGCGGAATTCGCCTATCGTAAGTGACCCAATATTAAAAATATAGGGTCACTTACGA
>JAKAFF010000170.1 GCA_021818045.1 bacterium | reverse complement strand
ATAGATGCACCATTTCCGTATTCTGCTTTTGTCCAGCCGCCTTTTTGTCCTGCAATCGGAGGATCGTAGGAAAAAAGAGTAGATCCAGATGGGGTATTTAGACGCTGAATTCGGCTAACTGCTCGTTTATGCCTGAAATATTCAAACGACACAGGATAGTTTTTTGCGTCATAATGTGAGAGTAAGCTCCTCTCGTTGTATTGAACGCTATTGGAATAGATTGGATTAGATGCGCTTACGAGAACGGATGTCCTGTAAGAAAAGCTTTCTTTGAATTTTCCTTTCTTTACCTTGCCGTTAACTTCAAATACGTCATAGTTGAATCTTGCTTCTCTTCCGTCAGAGCCAACGTATCCGTTTTCTCCAATTTTTTTAATCGAGGCATAAGTATATTTGCCGGATTTATCTGTAGATGTGATTCTAGATAGCCCTTGGGTGTCATATTCGTAAGCGATGCGCTTTCCATTGGGAAGAAGTTCAGCTTCTAGGCGATATAGTGCAGGGGAGTGGTTTCGGTAGATGCGCTCTGTTCCGTCTGGCCAAATAATGCGGGCTGCATCTGGATCTATGGAAAACTCAATATTGCGAAGATCTGCTGTACTATCCGGTTTCCCCTCCCTTAAATTGCTGAAACCGTAGGCGTTCGTTTTTAGAATGCCCTTAGGTCCACGAATTTCACATTCAAGGACAAAACCGCTGGGGTCGCACACCTGAAAATAACGAGAATGAAAATTAAATCCAGCCCAAAGATGGGGGAATATTGCCCACCGCCTGCTTTCTTGAGACGCTAGACTTTTCCCTAAGAGCAAACGATCGAAATCATCTTTATCTTCATAGGAGCCGAGAATTTGAGGAGGCACATAGGTTCTTTTTAGTGTGAGATCTTGTGCCGCCTTAATATGAAGATCTATTTCATGAAGGGAGACTTGTCCAGACAAAGGGGAAATATAGCCATCGATCAGAAGATCTGTGCTTAAAGAGGCAATTTCATCGGGAGTTGAAGGCCCTACGTTTTCGAATGGAGCCGCGATCAATCGGGAAGTGAAGATAAAACACAGTACCCATCGCATAAAATTCCCTAATGTTGACACTTGGCCTATACACAAATGAGTTGATGTAGAGAAAAAACTATAATGAGAAAGGCGATTTCAATCTACTCACGAATAAAGATCTTTCCCTCCTAGCTCAACTGTTCAATATCTATGTATGTCCTTCCAAATACTGACTTTTTTTGTCTGAGTCTATATTGCCGTCTACATTGATCAACACAGTGATCAACTTGTCTGTGTAGGGTGTAAATCCGATCCACTCTCGCAAAGTGAGTGTTAAGCCACATTTTGCGCTTGCTAGTTCCAACTGTTTTTTTAGAGCGTATGCCTCGCGTGCAAGATCTGCCGATAGCTTTCTTAGTTGCTCAAATTCTGTTGTCAGTTGTTCTTTTTGTTGGGGGTAATCGCCATGGAGTCGATCATCGGGAGTGTAGATCACGCCTGTTTTTCGAAGATGCTCGACGGTTGTGGGATCAAGTCTTGGAGGCGCGCCATGTTGTTGGAAGTAGGTGTTTGCGGCCATGTACACATCAATAGCTGTTGCGATCAGAGTCCTGGCTGCTCGATAATTGAGATAGATTTCTAACTTCTCTACCACCTCTTTGCGAAGCATATCTGGAGAGGGGTTCTCTACTCCAAGTGAGATGTTCAAACATCTTTGGGTCCACTCCGGCAGCAGAGTTTGCATTTCAGTAACCATCTTTGTGCAAGCTTCAAAATGAAGTGCATATACATCGTGCGTTTTTTTGAACACGTTTGCATAGGTGGTTTGTTGTGGGACTTCTAATGTGGCTTGGGCAATAGGTGAAATGGCCTCCAGTAAAGGGCGTAAAGTCTCTGCGTTTCTTGCGAGGATAGGTGCGCTTGAGGAAGAGGATGCGACTGCGACTGCCATAAGAACTCCTTATGAGGTTTGGTTTACAAAATGAGGCGCAAACTGTAATATTTTTTTTAATTCTTGGGAAGAAAAATGGTACGGCTTCTTTGGTTACTAGCTCTTTTGATCGTCGGGTGCTGCAAGTCCGATCATTCCATCGCCGCAGTCAAACCCATCGATTATCCATTGGAAAATGGACAGATCGCGGTTGTCGTGCCACTAGAGGGGATTTCAGCTCAAGAGGGCAGTAAAATTGCAAAACAAAGAGCCGCCCGCATAACGCTTGATTTGGGCGCCCGTTATTTTGTGATCAACAGTCAAGAATCGGTGCAACTTGTAAGACCTAATGGGACGCAGTCTTTTTCGAATAACTTATACCAAGACATGATTATCGAAGAGGATTTTGGAAAACAAGAAATCAAAAAACAAGCAGCTCTTGGGACGAGTACTGTCCCGGCCCTTCGCATCACTTTTACGCCTTATTGGACGCAGCCGCCTATAAAGGCGATCGATGCGACAAGGCCTTGAAAGGATCTTTCAAGGCCCTGTGTGGTGTTATTTCCCTTCGTCTACGATCTCGACTTCTGCGTCTTCAACCGTGTCAGATTTGGGTTTTTGGGCGGCGGCCGCATCAGCATTGGGCTGTTGAGCCTGAGCTCCTGCTTTAGAGAGCTCTTCGCCAATTTTTTGCATGTGTGTTTGCAATTCAGCGGTTTTAGCCTTGATGAGGTTCGCATCTTGGCCCTCTAGCGCTTTTTTCACTGCGTCAATGTGACTTTGGATGTCAGCTGTGACATTGGCGGGTAGCTTATCTTTGTACTCATCCAATGACTTTTGCGCACGGAACGCTAAAGTGTCGGCCTCGTTGCGCACTTCTACTTGCTCTTTGCGCAATTTGTCTTCTGCTGCATGCAATTCGGCTTCTTTAACCTTTCTTTGGATCTCCGCATCGGTTAATCCCGATTTAG
>JAKAFF010000015.1 GCA_021818045.1 bacterium | reverse complement strand
CTCCACGAAAATGCAGGAAAAATCATCTTCGCTTTCGGAAACTTCGTGGTGGGGGGGAACTATGTGGTCGGGGGCGTTGTCTTCTTAATCATCACAATTGTGCAATTTATCGTCGTTGTAAAAGGGGCCGAGCGGGTAGCAGAGGTCGCAGCGCGCTTCACATTGGATGCGATGCCCGGAAAACAAATGTCCATTGATGCCGACTTGCGCTCCGGTGTGATCGATCAACAAACCGCAAGAGAGCTGCGCTTGAGCCTGCAAAAAGAGAGCCAGCTGTACGGGGCCATGGATGGCGCGATGAAATTCGTCAAAGGGGATGCGATCGCAGGCATCGTCATCACCGCGATCAACGTCATCGGGGGGCTCATCATCGGGGTAACAATGCACGGAATGTCTTTGGGCCAATCGGCAAAGATCTACTCCTTGCTCTCCATCGGGGATGGTCTCGTATCGCAAGTGCCCGCTCTCATGATCGCAATTACGGCAGGTATCGTGACCACCCGAGTGTCGAGCGAGCGCAAAGATGCTCACTTAGGCCGCGAAATTTCTGAACAATTGCTCAAGCAGCCCAAAGCGATGATGATCACCGGGGGCGTTTTACTGCTCATGGCATTTATTCCGGGGTTTCCCGCAATCCCCTTCCTCATCTTATCCGTGTTTATCGCAGCGATTGGCTACGTGTTTTGGTATAATTCAAAACGGGTCTCTGCAAAAGCTGCGGCAGGCATCTCTGCCATCGATACGGACGTGCCAGGACACGCCGTTTCTGGAGGAGGGCCTGAAGAATACGCGCTCACCCTTCCCGTCGTGCTCGAAGTGGGATCTGCCATCTCTTTACTGATTCGCAAAGATAAGCAAGGGGTCACATTTATCGATCAAATGATTCCAAAAATGCGCCACGCACTCTACCAAGATCTAGGCGTGCGCTTTCCTGGAGTCCATGTCCGCACAGATTCTCCCACTTTCGAGGCCAATGAGTACGCCATCCACCTGAATGAAGTTCCCATCACACGCGGCAAAATCATCCTCAAACACGTCTTAACTGGCGACTCCGAAGAGACGCTGCGCCACTACAATATCCCCTTCACCACATCGCAGGGCACTTTGGGGATGCCAGCACTTTGGGTCGATGAGAAATATCAAGAGATCCTTCAAAAAGCAGGAATTCGCTTCTGGACCGGCATGGAGGTCATCATTTTACATCTGTCTCGGT
Source organism: bacterium (assembly GCA_021818045.1). GTDB lineage: Bacteria > Chlamydiota > Chlamydiia > Chlamydiales > SM23-39 > REEB52. The sequence continues at coordinate 12,337 of JAKAFF010000015.1, read as the reverse complement.
TCTATAGGCAATACGCAGCAGAATTTATTGGCATCCAAGAGGTGCGCGCAATCTTGGAATTTATCGAAAAATCGTTCCCAGACCTCATCAAAGAGGTCACGCGCCTAGTCCCTTTGCAAAAAATGACAGACATTTTGCGCCGCCTTGTCCAAGAGCAGATCTCGATCAAGGATTTACGCACCATCCTCGAAGCGCTGAGCGAATGGGCTCAAACAGAAAAAGATACTGTCCTTCTCACAGAATATGTCCGTTCCTCTTTGAAGCGCTATATCAGCTATAAGTATTCGCTTGGACAATCGGTTCTGTCCGTCTATCTGCTAGATCCCGAGATCGAAGACATGGTGCGAGGCGCCATTAAACAAACATCAGCAGGCTCTTATCTAGCGTTAGATCCCGATTCGGGTCAATTGATCCTTCACTCTATTCGCAATACCATCAAGCCCGCACCTCTAGGAGGACAACCACCGGTGCTTTTGTCGGGTATCGATGTGCGCAGATTCATGCGCAAACTCATCGAGGGGGAATTCCCCGATCTGGCCGTCGTCTCTTATCAAGAAATTGTACCGGAAATCCGCATTCAACCTCTTGGCAGAGTGCAACTGACTTAAAAAATCATGACAGAACCCCGCATTTCACCAACCGTCTTTCTCAACGCTTTGGCGGTGAAAGAAATTCAGCAAGAAGCGGCTGCCGAAAATGCGATGCAAGTCGAAAGCGAAAATGCGCTTGGCGATTATCTAGAAACAGCTGTCTTCAATCCGATGACCATCGCTCAACGCTTTCGCAATTTGAAAGAGATGCACTCCAAACAGCAAACGGCCGCCTCAGCAGAAACAGAAGAGGTGGAAGCAGGCACGCTCGATCTGCCCGAAATCGATGCCGTCGCACAGCGGTTTCAAAAAAATAATTACGAGCTCAATGCCCGCACCTTAAGAATCTTGCGCTCCCAGGTCAAAACCCAAGATAGTTCTGATGAGATTTTGCAAAAAGTAGGTGCAGTCTATGCAGAGGCCTCCCTTGCAGATGAGGCGCTCGATTTTCTCATTGAAACATCTGAAGCCGGCCTTCTTGCAGCGACAGCTGAGGCCAAAGAAAAACTCAACAAGGACCGCTCGCGCGAAATCAAAGCAGGACGAAACATGGGCGCGCAAGCCCGCGCCTTTTCACAAGAAGGGCTCGGCTCCCCATCAAGCCTGAGAGATTTGTACCGAGATATCACACAAAACCCAAGAGAGCCGATCAAGCTCTTCGATGAACTCACCGAGAGATTCCCCTATCCCAAATTGCAAACCGTCATCCACTTCGTCCTCCATTCGCTCGGAGCCGACATGAAAGCTAAGGGACCCTCCATCCAACGCTCCGAACTCAAGCGCCTACTCGACGAAACGCGGTCTATGCAAGGCATTTTGGGAGTATTTCGTTTTTTTCAATCGCGCACGCGCCTCATTCAAAGAGAATTTACCTCCTATGAGTTGAGTCTGCCTCCACGTCTGAATTTTGAGCTTTTATCCCGCGTATTTGTCAAAATCTTAGCAGAGCGCTTTATGAGTCCAGACAAAATCCTCCTCTCTGCAAAAGTGTTGGGGATCTCCGAAGAAATTGCAGCTCAAATGATCATTTACTCCCAAATGAGAGACGCCCTGAAACAGATTGCGCCCAAATACTTTCGCGATCCCAAACATCGCGATGAATTGCTCAAAGCCTTCCTCGATACGCTAGATAAACTCGAAGATGCGTTAGAAAAAGAAGAAAATGGGGAGGACAAATGAGCGATCTATTTGAAAGGTTACTTCGCGAACTCGGCCCTCTGTTTCACCTCAAACTGAAAGAAGACAAAATACACGCCTGCTCGATTCACATCCACGACCATCTCACGATCCAATTACAGCCCGATGCACACCAACAACACCTTTGGATCTTTGCGAAAATTGCAGAATTGCCCCCTGGAAAATTTCGAGAGGAGGTGTTTAAAGAAACGCTCAAAGCCAATGCCCTTCCAGATCCGCGGATTGCCCATTTCGGTTACATCGCAAACACCAACCATTTGGCTCTATTTCAAAGCTATCCCCTCTTAATCCTCAATGCCGAAAGGCTCGCAGGTCTCATTGGCGCCATCGTAGAAATGGCCATCACATGGCAACACGCCATCCAAAGTGGCCAAATCGCACCCAACCAACCACCCAACCCCTTTGGCATGAAGTGAAAACCGATGCCCATTGGCAAAAAATCGGCGCCCATCCTCACCACGGGATCGTCCTATTTCTCCCCGCTCTGCACTCACAGCAAAACTTTGGCATTGGAGAATTTTTAGACCTTATTCCCCTCATCGATTGGTGCAAAAAAGTGGGCTTTGATTGCATCCAATTGCTCCCTCTCAACGATAGCGGCAATGACCCAAGCCCTTACAATGTCGTCTCCACCTGCGCACTCGACCCCATTTTCCTCAGCCTATCCGCTTTGCAAATCGCCATTCCCGGCCCCCCACCCTCTACAAGGCTCGAGATTTTTCAAAAAAAACTCAGCTTATTACGCGCCTATTTCAATCAAAACTTTGCCACTCTTTGCGAAACGACCCACTACCAAACCTTCCTTTCTGACAACCCTTGGCTTACAGCCTACGCCCATTTTAAAGCGCTCAAAGAGCAACATGGCGGCAAACACTGGATTGACTGGCCCATTGACTCCCCTCCTCCCCCCCCATCAGAGGAGCACTTCTATATCTTTTTGCAATTTCTTTGCTTCCAACAAATGCGCCGCGTCCGCGATTATGCCACACAAGCCCATGTTTTTCTCATGGGAGACTTCCCCATCCTTCCAAGCTCCGATAGCGCCGATGTTTGGGCCTCGCCAAATCAATTCCACCTCGATATTGAAGCCGGAGCTCCACAAGATGCCTACAACCCCAATGGGCAACACTGGGGATTTCCCCTTCCCAATTGGCAAGTCATGGAACAGACTCAATTTGCCTGGTGGAAACTGCGCCTTCGAACTTTAGAAAGTCTCTATCACATCTATCGCATTGATCACGCCGTAGGGCTTTTTCGCATCTGGGGCATCCCAAAAGGAAAACCTCCTTTAGAAGGCGCATTTGTCCCCGCAGACCGCGCCCTTTGGGTTCCTCGCGGCAAAAAACTCTTGGAACTCTTTATCGAATCGAGTCCCTTGCTTCCCATTGCAGAGGATTTGGGGACCATCCCTGAAGAGGTTTATCCCATCCTCAAAGAGCTTGGAATTTGCGGCATGAAAGTCGTTCGCTGGCAACAACAAGGGGGACACTACACCCCGTTTGATCAATATGAACCACTCAGTCTCACAACGCTCACTACAGCCGACATGTCTCTCCTCGCCTCTTGGTGGAAATCCACCCCCAATGAATCAGTCCCCTTTGCCCATTTCATGCACATTCCCTATCATCCCTTACTCAGCGCATCACAACGACTCACCATCTTACGCGCAGCGCACCGCTCCAGCAGCTATTTTCACATCAACCTTTTACAAGAATATCTCGCCCTCTTCCCCGAGCTTTGCTTCTTAGATCCAGAATCTGAAAGGATCAACATACCTGGAACCATTTTACCAACCAATTGGACATACCGCTTCCGTCCTTCTGTAGAAACAATCGTCTCCCATCAAATGCTTGCAGACACAATTCGCAATACAATCCCATTATTAAAATAAATTTTATTATAACAAAACATATGTTATAATAAAATGACATGACTTACTTTAATGGAATTAAAACTTGTTGCAGTTGGTTAGGAAGCAAGGCTGTTCAAGCCTGTTCTAAGACTTATGCATGTGCCGCATCCAGCGCTAGAATTGTCCAAACCGGCATTCAAGCCCTGGATGCTGCCACGATTAAAATCGGCCCCTCTACAAGGTATCTAAAGGAAGCCTTTATTGCGAAAAGACCTGCCGATTTAGCGATAGGCACCATCCAATTAGCAAAAGGCTTACTCACCCTTCTATCTGTTTTGGAACTGTTCCCCAATTTTGGTCAGGCTGAACCACTCAATAAAGCTGCCTTTGGCTGCATCGAAAGCTCTGTACTCTCTGCAATCGCTTTAGAAGCCTTTACCGCAATCCAACTGCTATTTAAGGGATCTGGCCTACCGCCAGAAAGTCTACAAGACATGTCGCTTGCGCAAAACTTTAATTATACGGTGCGAGAGCAACTCAGCAAATTATCCAGAACTACCCCTCACTCAAATATTGTGGAGCGAGTAGCGCAACTCTTCAAACAACAAGGTATTGCGTCCATTCTGTTTGCATCTGCAGAGGGAGGATTTGGCACGGCGGTGATTCTACAGCGCAAAGGTAAGCACTTGCTCATTGTTCCAGCAACCTTAAGCGCGCTGCAATTACTACGCTCTATTTACATGCGTCTCTCATTTAACAAACTTGCAGAGACCCATGCGCGAGTAAGCCCGCCCGTAGATATAGAAATGGGCCAAATCTCCTCTCACAATCTTTTAGAGAGCCCCGCCATTCCAAGCAGTTCGAATCTCTTAGAAATGCCGCAGCTCGACGACCATAGCGAATCAGACGAAAGTATTACCTACGCTGTAGTCACCTCTCCTCCAGACCTTTCTCCTCCAAACGCCCCTCCATCCGCAAGTCCGCCCCCCATTGCGGCACCCCCCGTTGAGCACCCAACTTGACTTAAGAGCCAGTCCTCCAATATATAATAGGACTGATGCATTTACTGATTTTGGCTACATCCTTAAGCGCCCTCTATTCCACCTTAGACCCCTCCTCAGTAGCGCAACATTTTGCATTTTACGAGCTTTATCCCAAAAGCCAAGAGGGCAAAGATGCGCTCAAACACGCTTGGGAACTGCTTAGCAAAGGAGATTCTAATTGGGATCCCGAACTCATCCTCCCCTCTTTGGATCCACAGCCCTTGATCAGTTTTGTCAACCGCACAAGCTACGACAGCGGCCCCCTACTCGAAGAAGAGCTGCTCAACGTCGTTGAAAAGCTCGCCTTGCCGCTTGCCAACCGCAAATTACAAGGCCACAAAGCATGGGATGTGGCAAGTGTGCTCAAATTACATCCAGAAGAGATCGATCTCGCAAGAGGCCTTTTGCTTGCAGAATTAGAACACGATCCGCAAAGCCACCAAAAGGTACGCAGTTATGAGGCCAGTTTAGATCTCATGGCCCTTCAAATCGCCGCTCGATTGCCAGAGAATGCCACCGCACTAGAAACAATACGGGCGATGAACGACTACGTCTTTGCAGAAATGCGCTTTCGCTTCCCTCCCCACTCCTTACATGCCAAGGATATCGATCTTTACACGTTTCTCCCCTCTGTGCTCGACAGCCGTCGCGGGGTGTGTCTTGGCGTTTCCATCCTCTATCTTTGTCTTGCACAGCGTCTTGGAGTCGATATAGAGGCCATCACACCGCCCGGTCATATTTACGTCAGACACGTCAGCGAAAATGGGGACATCTTAAATATTGAAACCACGGCCCGCGGCATCGACGTCCCATCTGTTAGATATTTGGGACTTGAAACAAGAGCTTTGCAGCAACGCGACATGCGTCAGGTCATCGGCCTTGCCTTTTTCAACCAAGCCTCCGTCAGCTGGCACAAAGAGGATCCAAAAACGGCCATTGAGCTCTATGAAAAAGCTCGTCTTTTCTTGGGCGATGACTATCTCGTCTTGATGTTTCTTGGCTTCAACCACCTCTTTGCAGGACAAGAAAAAGAGGGAAGGCAGTTATTAGAAAAAATCAGAGGGCAACTCCCCAATCACCTCATCAACCCAGATACCGTCATTGAGGACTATCTAGATGGCCACGGCTCCCCTGAAGCCATCCAAGCGATCTACTCCGAAGTCAACGAAAGCCGCGCATCCATCCTAGACAAGCAAAAAAAACTGCAAAAAATCGTCACTCAATACCCCCGCTTTCGGCAAGGCCACTTCCACCTTGCGGTCACATGGCTACAGCTGGGCCGGGAAAAAGAGGCCCTCCCGATCCTAGAACAGTACGCCACAATGAACCCAAATGACGCCACAGTCCGCTACTATCTCGCCGCCATCTACCATCAAAGGCGCCACTTCAATAAAGCCTGGGAGTTTTTGCGCGCATCCGAACAGCTCGTCCACGCCAAAGACCACCACCCCCAAGCCCTCCAAGACTTGCGCCAATCGCTCGAGCAAGCTTGCCCCGAACCTTGACCTCTGCTATGCTCGATCGCACCATGACGCCGATCATTGCTTTTTTGCTTCTTGCAACTCTTGAAACCCAGATGAATCCCGAAGAATTGGCCAAAACTGGGCTCAGCAAGCTCTCCTCTAAAGAAAAGGTTGCCCTCCAAACCTGGATCGACCAACACTACCTCAAAAGGCACCTCAAAAAAAAGGTCCAGCCTCTTTTGCAAGAGAGCCTCAATAACGGCAAACGCATAGGTCTTACCGACCACTCCTCGTGGGAGATCCACCCCAATGACACCCCCATCACACAAAGTTGGATTACGCCTGTCGAAATTTGGGTGGAAAATGTAGAGGAAGGGGAGTACCCCTATCGGCTCAAAAACAGCCTCACCGGCTCAGAGGTGCGAGCAAAAATTGTTTTGAGTTGCGAAGATCCGTAAAAGACTGTATAGTGAGTGACATTTTAAAGGGAATTTTATGCCTAGAAGTTGTGCTCTTACCGGAAGAAAAACAAGCTCCGGCCGCAAATATACTCTGCGAGGAATCGCGAAAAAGAAAAAAGGGATCGGCCTTAAAATCACAGGAATCACCAATCGCCGCTTTTTGCCCAATTTACAGTGCAAACGCCTTTGGATTCCTGAAGAAAAGCGCTTCGTCACCTTGCGCCTTTCTACAGCCGCCATCCGCACGATCGACAAAAACGGTGTCACGGCTTCTGTGCACCAAATGCGCAAAGCTGGCAAAAGGATCTAACTCGACTTTGCAAATTCTCGACAAGAGATTGCATTTGAGTACGCCAGAGTGTACGATCAGCCTACTGTAAAGTGTTCGACTTGCAGTAGGCGATATGCTCATAAAAAAGACCATCCCAGCCCCCCTTGCGCGTCCCCTCATCAACAAAGGGGTATCCCGGTTTCCGTGGGTTTTGCTCTTTGTGGTCGCGTTTTGCGTCTGGTTTGTCTACACCTCCCTCACACCACAGCTCCCTGACGCACGCCACCCCATCCACCTCTATTCCAACCAATGCCAACAAGACCTTCGCGCAACACTATTAAGTGCGATTCGGCAAGCAAGCTCATCAATTCATCTCGTCATGTTCGGCTTAAGCGATAAAGCGATTTTAAATGCCTTAGCCGAGAAAATCCAAGACAATATCCCCACCCAAATTTTTTATGACGCAGGGGGATCTGCAAAGATTTACAAGCTGCTGCGTGGCGCGCAAGTCCACCCCATTCAACACGCAGGCCTCATGCACCAAAAAATTTTAGTACTCGACAAAGAGCTCATCTTTCTTGGATCAGCCAACATGACCTCTGCCTCATTAAAAATGCACGACAACCTCGTCATCGGACTCAAAAGCCGCGCAATGGCCAAATTTCTAGAAGAGCACCAACCCTACTCATCGGGTTATTTCCGCACCATGGTGGGTGGACAAGAGCTCCAGTTATGGCTTTTACCCGATCCTCGAGGAGCCGCTTTAGCAGATTTGCGCAAAAAAATCCGCAGCGCAAAAAACTCCATCCGCATCGCCCTCTTCACCCTCACCCACCCAGGACTCATCGATGAGATTAGCGCCGCTCACAGAAGGGGCATTCAAGTCACCGTCGTCATCGACATGCATGCAGGATCGGGCGCCAGCGCAAAAGCAGTGGAAGCGCTGCGCAAAGCGGGCGCCTCTGTTTTTTTAAGTCGAGGCATTCAACTTTTGCACCACAAATTCATTTACATAGACGAAAAGACCCTTGTAACCGGATCTGCCAATTGGACTAAGGCCGCCTTTTACAAAAACAGCGACTGCATCTTAGCAATTGACAACCTCACGAAAGAGCAGCAAAAATTTATGAATTCGCTCTGGAAGCAAGTGGCATCGGCCACCCAACAGTAGACGAACCCTCAGTTACGCAAGAGGTCTACTTTTCTTTTGGTTCAAATTCCACTCCTGCGATATCATAGACCTATGATTGCTATGCTCTCTGTTGCGTTCGCACTATTCTTGCTGATGGATCCGATCGGAAATATCCCTTTTTATATTAGCTTTCTCAAAAAAGTAGAACCTCACAGACAAAAAGTAGTGATCTTCCGAGAGCTGCTCATCGCGCTATTCATCATCATCGCCTTCAATTTTCTAGGAACTGCCCTCATGCAGTTTCTACATGTGAGCAATGATACCATTCAGATTGCAGGGGGCCTCATCCTATTTTTGCTCTGCCTCAAAATGATCTTCCCTCCTCCCCATGATTCCAACGAAAACCTGCCCCATGAAACAGAGCCCTTTATTGTCCCTCTGGCGGTTCCCCTGATTGCCGGCCCCTCTGTTTTAGCAGCGGTCATGATCTATTCAGAGCAAGAAACGGGCCTTGTCATGCTAGGGGCGATTTTGCTTGCCTGGGCCGCCTCTTTACTCATTCTATTGGGCGCCTCTTTTTTAAAAACTGTCCTTGGCTGGCGCGGCATTATGGCTTTAGAGCGGCTCATGGGACTCGTTTTGATCCTGATCGCGGTGCAAATGTTTTTAAGCGGTCTGAGCACATTCCTTTCTCATCAAGGGTAACTTGTGTATTGCGCAGTCGTGACCTATGACGGCACTTGCTATTTAGGGTGGCAAAAAACGCGCTTTGGCCCATCCATCCAAGAAGAACTAGAAAAGGCCATTTACCGCATCACACAAGAAAACCAATCCGTTGAAGCCGCGAGCCGCACAGATCGGGGCGTCCACGCGAAGGGCCAAGTCGTCCAGTTCCAACTCAATACCCCTTGGGATCCGCCTAAGCTTTTGAGGGCACTCAATGCCCTTCTGCCGCATGACATCCGCATCTTGTCCCTAAAACGGCAATCGTTTCATCCCACTCTCGATGCAATAGGCAAAGAGTACCACTACCACCTACATCTAGCAGAGGTGCAAAACCCCACACAAAGGCTCTATTCGTGGCACATCCACCAGCCGCTCGACATCCCCAAAATGCAGCAAGAGATACAACCTCTTCTTGGCACTCACGACTTTTCCGCTTTTGCCAACGAAAAAGAAAAAAATCCCATTTGCACCGTGCATTGCCTCGAATTGGTCACACTTCCCCAAACCCTTTGCTCTTTGGAAGCACATCGCCTTTACTTTCGCATCCAAGGGGACCGATTTCTCTATAAGATGGTGCGCAACATCATCGGCTCTTTGGTCTATGTCGGACGCGGCAAACTGACCTCCCTTACGACAGTACTCCAATCTAAAGATCGTAAAAAAGCCGGCATCACCGCCCCCGCCCACGGTCTCTATTTACACCAAGCCTTTTACCCGGTAACATAGAGCCCGTATGACTCATCGCAACGATCCTTGCTGGTGCGGCAGCGGCCGCAAGTGGAAAAAATGCCATTACCCAAAACTTCCTAGCACGCAAGATATCGCAAAGCAATATCTGCTACAATACGGCATTATCCTCAAAACACCTGAGCAAATCGCCAAGATACGAACGGCCTGTCAAGTAACCGCCCGCATCCTCGATGCGTTGTGCAAACACGCGAAAAAAGGCGTCACCACGCTTGAGCTCGATGAACTATCGCGCAAGCTGCACAAAGAAGCGAATGCCACCCCAGCGCCGCTCGGCTACGGCTCGCCCCCCTACCCCAAAAGCATTTGCACATCGCTCAACGAAGTCATTTGCCACGGCATTCCAGATACAAGACCTTTACAAGAGGGGGACATTCTCAACATCGATGTTTCTTGCATCGTAGATGGGTATTTTGGCGACTGCAGTCGAATGGTCATGATTGGCGCTGTTAGCGAAGAGAAAAGGCGCGTCGTAGAGGTCTCTTTACAATGTCTCAACCTGGCTATGGAGATCTGTAAGATCGGCAATGAGGTATGGCATATTGGAGAAGAGATTGAACAATATGCCGCAAAGCACCGCTGCTCAGTTGTCAATCAATTCGTGGGGCATGGTGTAGGGATCGCTTTTCATGAATCTCCAGAAATCCCCCACCACTATAACAACCTGCAAATTCCTTTTGCCCCTGGGATGATCTTCACCATAGAACCGATGATCAACGCAGGGGTGCGCGAAGGGGTTCTCGATTCAAAAGATGGCTGGACCGTGCGAACTAAAGATGGGAAACCATCTGCCCAGTGGGAGCACACAATCCTCATTACAGAAACAGGTCACGAAATTTTGACTCTTCCCCCCGTCAACGCACCCTCTTAGCAGGACAGCCCACATAAACTCCAGGTTCTAGCAAATCGCTAACTACTGTGGCTCCAGCCCCAACCAGGATGCGAGAGCCGATGCAAATCGAATCACGCACCGTAGAACCTGCCCCCAAAAACACAAAATCTCCTATTCTGCAACGCCCTGCAACAACCGCTCCTGGCCCCACATGACAGTGGTCGCCTATTTGCGTTTCATGCTCCACGATGGCACCCGTGTTAACGATCGTATTACATCCGATCTTTGCCTGCGGTCCTATATGACAAAAATGGGCTATAAAAACATGCGCATTCACTTCCGCAAAACGGCTAATATGAGCAGTGGGAGCAAAGATCTGGACACACTGAAAATTCGCCCGCAACAAATCCCACATGCGCTGGCGCTTTTGATTGTCTCCAATCGCCACAAAACACGAGCCCATTTCTTCTGGAGGGTGCGACTGCACCGGAAAACCCAAAATCATCTCCTCAGGCAATGCTTTCCCATCCACAAATATCAAAGAGTGTGATGGAAATCTCGTCAGATAAACGTCGGCAACACTGCGGGCGTGTCCGCCGCATCCAAACAAGACGAGTGTGTTCGATAATAATATCTGATCTGATCGCAAATGAATACCAACTCTTTATCAGTTAAGTCAGGAAAACTGGGTAAATTTAAGCCACGCGCCGAAATATCTTCAGCCACTGGACATTTCTGCAAATGACAATACATAGGCAAATGTTGTAGAGGAAAGAAAAAGGGGCGCGTTTCAATACCGCAAGAGAGCAAATGCTGACGTAGCAAATCGCGATCTTCTGAACGATCCAAAATAACAGACACCATCCAATACGAGTGATGATAACCCGACAGCTCTTCATGAACAGACAGGGGAAGATTTTGTAAAAGCTTTCGATACCTCTCAGCCAGATTCCTTTTTTTCTCAAGAATCAAAGCCACTTGTTCTATTTGTGCAAGACCTATCGCCGCTGCGATATTCGTCATGCGATAGTTAAAGCCTATCATGGAGTGCCAATAGGCGCGATTTGGCGCATTGCCTTGATTTTTCAATATCTGGATCCGCTCGTGCAAAGAAGGATCTTGCACCACAACCATTCCACCTTCTCCTGTCGTAATCGTTTTGTTTCCAAAAAAACTATATGTCGCCACATGTCCAAAATTGCCCACGTGCGTAGATCCTACTTGCGCACCTAAAGCTTCTGCACAATCCTCTATCAGAAATATCCCGTATTGGTCTGCAAGCACTTTCAATTGTACGATATCACAGGGGTGGCCGTATAAATGCACAGCAAGAATGGCTCTGGTTTTTGCAGTTATCTTGTTCGCTGCATCCACAGGATCCATTTGCCATGTATTTGGCAATGAATCCACCAATACAGGTTCCGCCCCCACATAGCAAATCGCATTGATACATGCAACATAGGTCAAAGACGGAACCAATACTTGATCCCCCGGCTGAATCCCGAGAGCCACTAACGCCAAATGCAACGCCACAGTCCCATTATTCACCGAACTTGCAAAAGGCGTCCCCACGTATTCTTGGAAGGAGCGTTCAAATTGCGCAATAAAGGATCCTTTAGAAGAAATCCATGTAGAGCGCAAACACTCTAATACGTATTTTTCCTCATTGCCGTGCAAGAAGGGGCGATACACCGGAACTTCGACCATCAGTCACTCGTTCAAATAGTTCAACATATTTTTTAGCAACAAGATCCCATCCATAACGCAAGAGTTGTTCTTGCGAATGCCTTGCATCTTCTTTCGCTTGCTCGGGGTGAGACAAAATTGCCTCCATCGCTGATGCAATCGCTGAAGGGTTTTTTGGGTCAAATGTGCGAGCCTTAACGCCTAGCACTTGTAAATGCTCCGTAAATGGAGGAATATCAGACATCGCAACCGGAACCCCTTTATACCATGCGTCTAAACCAGGTCCGCATCCCGCCTCATATAGTGAAGTGGAAATGACCATTGCAGCACAGATCGG
>JAKAFF010000014.1:4098-13597 GCA_021818045.1 bacterium | reverse complement strand
CACAAGGCAAAAAGTGCAATGACGAAATTACTCATATACGCCTCATCAACCCTTTTAGCCTCTACAACCCTTGCAACGGACGCCCCTTATGTATCCGTCCCCGATGAAAGCCACCTCCCCCTCCTCAATCCCGATCTCCAAGAAAGGCAAACCCTCAAACTGCGCCTTGCCAACGGCGTCGAAACGCTTCTCATCTCCGACCCTAAGGCAAATCCTTCCGCCGCCTGCGTCTGGGTGGGAGCAGGATCGTGGAACGACCCAGAAGAATATCCGGGCATGGCCCATTTTTGTGAACACATGCTCTTTATGGGAACACAAAAATATCCCAACGAAAATGAATTTTCTACCACCGTCTCTAATTATGCAGGCTTTTCCAACGCCTTCACGGCGCCAAACCGCACTGTTTACATGTTTGAAGCGCAAAGCGACGGTTTTCTACTCCTCTTAGATCAATTTGCCCACTTTTTTATTGACCCCCTCTTTAACCCATCGGGCATCTCTCGCGAGCTCCATGCTGTAGATCAAGAATTTGCCAAAAATCTTGAAAATGACCGATGGCGTCAGTACATGGTCTTTAAAGAAACCGGCAATCCAGAGCACCCAAATCGCCTCTTTTCAACCGGCAATTCGCAAACCTTAGGCCGCATCCCCCAAAGTGCACTCAAGCAATGGCACAGTGAAAATTACGGGGCAGAAAAGATGCACCTCGTCCTTTATTCCTCACTCCCCCTTGATGCGCTGCGCGATCAAGCGGTGGCCCTCTTTAACATGGTGCCGCAAAGCATGAAAGAACCCCTCGATTTCACTCACAACCTCTCTTCTGCAAAACAACGCGGCCACATCACTTACGTAAAGCCTATTCAAAAACAACAATCGCTCTCTTTGAGCTGGGAACTACCCGCTGACCTTGCAACCGATGAAACCCAAGCAGCAGATCTCGTAGCCTTTGCCTTGCGAAGAGGGCAAAAATTTAGTCTCTATGAAAAACTAAAAACAGACCTCCTCATCGATACTATGTCCACACAAATCGATGAACTCGGCGGCAAGGCTCACCGCTTTTTCGAAATCAGCCTAGAACTCACCCAGCAAGGACTCGAACAACTCGATACGGTCATCTTCCGCTGCTTTGAGGCCATTGCAGGGCTGAAAGAAACCTCCATCCCCGCCTATCTTTTAGAAGAAAAAAACACCATGGCGCAGCTCAACTACCAATACCAAAGCCGACAAGACCCTTTCGAATACGTCAAAAATTTGGCCGAAGGCATTGCTGAAGAGTCCCTCAGCACCTACCCGCGCAACACCCTCCTCTCAACCGGTCACGATCCTGCTAAAATTGCCCAGGTCTTGAAGCTACTCACTCCAGACGCATGCGCTATCTCGCTCCTTGCATCCCCAGAGCTGACAAAAGTGATGCCCAATGTGCGCGAAAAGTGGTTTGGGACAGAATATGCCATTCGCCCCATTCCAAACCGCTGGCTCAGTCAATGGGCAAAAGCCAAGCCCAACCCTCAGATCCGCCTTGCAGAACAAAATCCCTATCTCCCCACAAACCTCGCACTCATTCCCGACCCCAAACTCTCCTCGAAACCCATCGCTTTTGCACACCACGATTTTGGCACCGCCTACTATGTGCGCGAAGCTGGATTCGGCTCGCCTCACGCAATCTGCAATATTTGGATCCGCACCCCGCACACCCTCCCGAGCGCCCGCAACCATGTTTTAGCATCGCTCTACGTGGATCATTTCACAGACATGCTCCATCCTACCTTCGCTGCAGCCGCCGCTGCAGGCCTTCATGCATCCATCGATCTCGACCGCTCTATGCTACACATACAAATTGCAGGCTATAGCGAAAAAGCGCCGCTCTTATTGCAAGAAATCGTCAAGCAAATGGCAGAGTTCCCACCGACCCAAGAACAATTCCAACTCTACTTTGCGCGCCACGAAAAAGCCTACCAAAACGCCCAAAAAGAGCTCGCTGTACGCCAAGCCAAGGACCTTCTCGATTCCATCCTCAATCAAGACAAATCTACCAACCTTGCAAAACTCCATGCTCTACAAGACATCTCTTTTGAAGCCTTTGCTACCTTTCATAAAGAGCTCTTTGAGCGCACCTACATGCAGGGGCTATTTGCAGGCAACCTTTCTCTCAAAGAAGCGGAATCGGCCTGGCTCGACGTCATTCACGCATTAGGACACGTTCCCTATCCAAAAGAGGAGCATGCTACAACAAAAGTGCTCCACCTCCCCTCTACTGGCGGCCCCTTCGAAATATCTCAAACAGTCGATGCGCAAGGCAATGCAGCCATTTTGGTAGTCGATGAAGGTGCTTTCACATTTGAAAGACGAGCTGTCCAAGAGATCCTATCTACTCCTTTAAAAGAGGCCTTTTTTAACGAGCTACGCACCAAACAAAAAACCGGTTACATCGCCCATTCCGCAGCTCTTGAATTAGAAAACCTGCTATTTCAATATTTTCTAGTGCAGTCCAATTCGCACCAACCCAACGACCTTCTCTTTCGCTTTGAGCAATTCATAGAAGAATTTAACGACGCCCTTGCAGAAAACATCTCTGAAGAGCGCTTTGAAACCATCCGCTCGAGCCTCATCACCTCGCTACAAACGCGTTTCCACAACCTCGCAGACAAAACAGCTCTATGGGCCAATTTAGCCTTTGAGCGCGATGCGGACTTTGACTTTGTTGAAAAAAGGATCGAAGCGCTGAGTCAATTATCTTACGATGCGTTTCTCAAACAAGCGCCCACGCTTTTATCTCGAGACAATCGCAAACGATTGGCCGTCCTTGCGGAAGGGCGCCTTGCATCGCCATTCCATTATCACCCGATCGAACTTGCAAAGCTTGCCGAAGTGGTCACCTATGCTCCACGCCCCTCCAACCAGGAAGCCGAGGAATAGACCCTCTGAGGTGGAACCTCTCTCGAAAGAGGTCTAATTTTCGATTTGCATGTTGTGGTAGACCGCGTCCACATCATCGATCCCCTCTAACCGCTCAATGAGGGCAATGTTGAGGTCCGCATCTGCATCGCTCACAGACACCCACGCCTTAGGCACCATGGCAAGCTCCGCCTCTTCACACTTGATTCCGCCTTCTTCAATCGCCTCTTTGACTTTGACAAAATCTTCAACGCTGCTCGTAATGACATAAAAGTCATCCTCTACTGCAAAATCTTCTGCCCCGTTCTCGGTGGCTAAAAGAAATAGAGCATCTTCATTTGCAGCGCTCTTGGCGATTTTAATAAGCCCTTTGCGATCAAAATTGTAAGAAACAGCCCCAGGCATAGCAACCGTACCCCCGCATTTATTAATCGCAATATTGATGTCGGAAGAGATCCGATTTTTGTTATCCGTCAAAATGTCGACAATCAACCCCACACCCCCATACCCATAGAGTTCATAAGTCAAAGAGACATAATCTTGTGTGTCGGATGATGCGGCCTTTTTAATGTTACGCTCAATATTGTCGTTGGGTAGGTTGACCTCTTTTGCCTTTTGGATCGCAACGCGCAGCTTACTGTTCGTTTTGGGATCCGCGCCCCCCTGTTTTACCGCACTGATGATCTCTTTCATAATGCGACTAAAAATCTTCCCCTTCTTCTTGTCGGCCCGCTCTTTGCGATGCTTCGTATTGGCCCACTTGCTATGACCTGCCATGACTTTTCCTCAAAGATATTTTTGCATGAGAATTTTTCCGATATAGCGACCTTGCTCTTTTATGAAATGCTTCTGAAATCCATATTGTTCAAATCCCAGCCGCTTGTACAAATGAATGGCCGGATTGCCGTCATATACTTCCAGGTGAAGAAACTCTAGTTGAAATCGCTCTTTGGCCAACTTCATGAGATCTTGCAACAATCGGGTCCCCACCCCCTTATTGCGATATTTTTCATCGACAATAATCGCAAGTAAACATTGGTGCGCCATCTTAGAATACGGTTGCAAATACAAATTCACAATCCCGCATGGCACCCCATCCCATAAAGCCACTAAAACTGCTTTATGTTTCCAATAACTGATCCAAATGCGCGCTGCATCCTCAATCTCTCGCAAATCGGCGAGCGGAAACCACTGCAAAACGCCCGGCTGTAACAGCCACTCGATCAGATGGGCCTGATCGCTCTCTTCAGCAAAGCGGACAGTTAGATGCTCACTCATAAAAAAAATGCTCCATCAACACCCTCGCACGTCTCGATCCATTTGTGTGAACAAAGTTTTCTTGTCTTCCAAATGTTTCAAAACGCAGCTTTTGCAATATCGGAATCAAAACGTTCGGCTCAAACAGCTCGACATGGACACTTTCTAAGCGAAATCGGGTTTTGGCAAGGTGCAACAGATTGCGCACCATGGAAGTACCGATCCCTTTGCATCGATGTTTGGGATCGACCATGAGAAAAAAAGAGCTGTGATGCGCAATCTTTTTGTAGGGCATGAGAAAAAGCGTTCCGATCGCACAAGGCGCTCCCTCGATCGTACCTGTCAACCCAGCCTTAAATCGAGAAAAACCAATCCAGTTTTTCAACGCCTCCTCTTTTTCGGCCGTCCCAAATGGGAAATCATCACAAGCCACGGGATCTTCGAACCATTGCTGCAAAAACGGGAGATCCTCCAAAATGGAATAACGAATATCAAACGAGGGATTGTCGCTCACCCAAACTCCTTGAGATATGCATTGATAAAGTCATCTATTTCACCATCCATCACTGCATGGATATTGCCCACTTCGTGTTTCGTCCGCGTGTCTTTGACGAGCGTATATGGCTGAAATACGTAGTTGCGGATTTGACTACCCCACGCGATCTCCTTTTTCTCGCCTCCCAAAGACGCCAACCTTTGCTGGCGCTCAGTATACTCTTTTTCATACAATTTTGAGCGAAGCATTTTCATGCAAGTTTCCCGATTTTGCACTTGGCTGCGCTCGCTTTGACAGGAAACGACAATGTTCGTCGGAATGTGAGTCATCCGAACGGCCGAATCGGTTTTATTGACGTGCTGTCCTCCCGCACCTGAAGCACGATAAGTATCGACCCGAATATCTTCTGGGCGCACTTCAATTTGCACATCTTCAATAATGGGAGTGACATCGACAGAGGCAAAGCTCGTATGGCGTCTTGCATTGGCATCAAAGGGAGAAATGCGTACCAAGCGATGCACCCCTTTTTCTGACTTGCAATACCCGTAAGCAAAGGGACCTGAAAACCGAAAAGTCAAGTTTTTGATGCCCGCGATCTCTCCATCTAACCGATCGATCACCTCCACTTTCCACCCCCTTTTGGTGGCAAAGCGCTGGTACATGCGCGACAACATCGCCGCCCAATCGCAAGATTCAGTGCCCCCTGCCCCCGCATTAATCTCTAAATAACAATCTCTGTTATCCAGCTCCCCAGATAACATCTTGCGCACTTCAAGATCGCTCAGCTCCTTTTCAATCCGGTTCAATCCAGCTTGCAATTCTTGCGTAAGCTCCGCATCCTGAATCGCCATTGCCTCTGGAAGCAAGTCCCGAATATCGGCAAAACGCTTTTTGATATCTTGAAATGGAACCGTCCATAACCTTAAGGCATTGCAAGCATCAATGGTCTTTTGCGCTTCTTCTTGATCGTCCCAAAAGCCCGCCTCAGCCATTTTTTGCTCAAGCTGACTTACCTCTTTTTCTTTTTCGGCTAAGTCAAAGATACCTCCACATCGCGCTGAGGCGATCTTCAATCATCCTTAATTTTTCTTGCGTCTCGAAGTTCATAGCCGATGCTCCCATTTAGATCTCTTCCCATTTTCGCGCATGACTGCGTAAAAGTCAAAGGCTCCCCCGATATCCTTAGCCTTTGACTATCAAGGAGAATTTAAGTTCCATTTGCTTTCTCTTTACATTTATCGAACGGACTATATAATTTTTCGATCTCTGTTAACACAAGGGGACGAGGTCCTCGTAAACTACAACAAAACCATGTGAGGAGGTTTCTAATGAATGCAACTGTAAGACCGATAGCACCTGCTAGCAACGGTGGGTTCTTGAACACTGTTTCAACAACTACTAAGGAAGGCGTTCAGTGGTTGTCCAAAAGCGTAAAAGCTCTGGCAGCTGGCTCAAAAGCAGTATTGGTCAAGATTTGGAATGCTGTTAGCCAATTTTTGCGACATGCTGGACAACGCGCGAAAGAGTTTGCAGGTCCTGTGGCCAAAACTTTGGTTGAAGCTGGCCGCAAAGCGAAAAATGCACTGGTTGCTCTCCCAAGAGAAGCAAAAGGCGCTGTGGGTATAGCTCTTGCAGCGGTAGCTGCAGCAACATATACCGTGTTCAGCTGCTGCAACAAAAAGGCGTCCGCTCCTGCAATAGCTCCAGATGCAGCAGCAGCAGCAGCAGCTCCAGAAGCAGTAGACCCAGCACAACAGCCTGCTGAAGCACACGCATAAACGCATACAGATGTTATAGGGGAGATATGTAATCTCCCCTGTTTCATACTGTACACGGGTAGATTAATAACGGATGACTTTGTCTTCTCCGTCTTCTATGATAATTGTCTGACTCCCCTTCAGCTTCGTATTTTGCATCAAAAGCTTGCCCTTGCCTTTGAAGATGATGGATACGCTCTCTTTTCTTCGTAGGTTCATTTTCCAATAAGGACTAGAGGCGCCCCAATCGACGCCTTGGTTTTCGATCGATACATTTTCCAAAACGCAGCTAGGAGCCTCAAGATCGTAAAGCAGCTTGCCATTGGCATCGAGTTTTCCTAGAGGATGCTTGGCAATCACCCGCAAACTTCCTTGCACCTGTAAGTTGCGCGCTTGAAAGTGCGCAATTTCCAAAAAGAGCTCAGATCCCACTCCCAGGGAGCCCCCTTGGAGCTTTTGCACAATGTCTGCGTAAAGGGGACCGAATGCGGGATGATACAGAAATACACACTCAGGCCCTTGATGCAAGCTCTCCAGCAATTCCCTCTCATCGGGCAGAGCGATGCCGCATCGTTTTAAAAGAGATCGATTTGTTTGTAAAAGCTCATAAAAACAATTCTCCGGCGTCTCTTGCAAAGATTTTCCGGGAATATACGCTTTTTTAGCAGACGAAATCGTTTTACAGCGCTGATTGTAGGTCACAAATGTGTGTTCTGTTTGTAGCACATCTTTTTTAGGCTCGACAAATACATCGGCAATATTTTGCATCGTCGACTCAAGCCTTGCCATGACCTCCTCTTTTCTTTCGCCTTTCTCATTGAGATACGATCCCGGCTTTAAATTGATCAACAAGCCAGGAAACGGGCACCGATCTACTGCTGCATCTAATTTTTGCAGATCGGCAAACAAGATATTGGTGTTCGAAGAAAATTGGGAATAGGGCTCCGTTTCTTTCAACGGCTGATCGCGAATGCCAAATTTTTCAAAGTCGCAATACTCGATGTTCGTCAACACAATTCCATCAGCTTTTTCGACCAACACGTTGACCCCTTCCGCCGCCTTTAACAACCGAGGACACGACGCAAAGCCAAAGGTTTGATCTCTCTTATGCCCAATACCTGCAAAGGCAAGTAACCCATAATCCAATCCAGCGATAGGATTGTTGATTTGGCGCACAAGCGCCTTTGTCCTATTCAAACTCTGCAGCCAAGCAAAAATCCCCTCATCTTTCGCAACCTTCCAAATCGCTCCATGCCCTCCTGGCTTGAGTAACGGTTTGAGCGGTCCTGCAAGGCACCACTCGCCTTGACTATTGACGGTTGGAACTAGAGGTTGAGAAAAAAGGCGGATCGACTCTTTGGGCCTTCCAAACCAATGAAATGCCTCACAAATTTCCAATACGTGCTGATGGTTGTTTTTTTCTTGAGAGGTCATGATCGCAAGAGGCGTAATGAGCTGCTTGCCAAAACGTTTAAAATAGAGAAACTCGCGAGCTTGTAAATCGCGGATGAGATGTTCGAGAAGGGTTTTCCCTGCAAATTGTAGTTTGGCCGCAGGCAGCTCGCATCCCGTTGCATCATCTACTAAATGCAATCGATCGGCCGCACCCCCTAAGGGATAAATCTCTGCCAAATAGGGAAGCGCTTCAAGGCCCCATTCAATGGCTTGATGTACTTGTGGCGTCTCTTTGGAAATGTCGATAAAAGATGGAGAATGGTATTTTGCAACACGGGGCGGCTCTTGATTTTTTTGCGCAATCAACTGCAGCAACATCTTTTGATATCCAATGACCCCCCCCACTTCTCGATAGAAATGATCCACGCGCACCAAAGCATCCAAGAGTTCTGAAAAACGGACTTCATCAAAACAAGAAGCATCGACGCCTTGTAAGAGCCGTCTTGCCTGTCCTATGACGATCGTTTGCTTAAACGCCACTTGCTGCTCCGGCGTGCACTTTTCAAGCATCACACCCACAAATGGATACTCCCCTTCCAACTGACGCACGCACTCCAAGTGGTTTAGCATGACAAGCTTGTCTTGGGTAGCAGCGTTCAAAAAATGAGCAGGACATTCATCTAACATACGGTATGCAATTTGCCAGGAACTTTAGTAAAAAGACAAGCCGAACTTTTGAACTCATTTGTGTATAATTAGAACGAAGAATATACTTCCCTCCTATGAGCCCCCCTGCAGCGAGAATATTTCTTCGCTTTTTTGAGAATTTTTAATCAGGGGCACTTTTTATTTTGACTATTAAACACCCAGGCGGATAAAAGATTTCTTTTGAGAGCATATTGCAAGTGATGAACACCCTCTCAAACACAATGAAATCGCGCCTTTTCAAAGGAGAATGAAAACATGGCAACGAAGCAAAAAACCTCTAAATTTATGCAGCCAATGAAACCTAGCAAAGAGCTTGCCGCTGTTGTAGGCGAAGGGCCAATGCCACGCACAGAAGTCACCAAAAATCTTTGGGCTTATATTAAGAAAAACAAACTCCAAGACGAAAAAAACAAAAGAAACATCAATCCCGACGAAAAATTACAGAAAATTTTTGGCGGCAAAAAAGCTGTCAACATGTTTGAAATGACAAAACTCGTCAACAAACACCTTTCTTAATTTTAAAAGATGTCGTATGGGACTCAAAAGCTTGGCTTTTGGGTCCATCTTCGATAAAATAACGCATCTATGCGTTATCGTTTGACCATTGCATACGACGGAACGGGCTACTGCGGTTGGCAGGTGCAACAAAATGGCCTGTCCATCCAGTCCCTCGTCCAACAGGCTCTCGAAACGGCCTTGCGCCACCCCCTTGATTTAACAGGGTCTAGCCGCACCGACGCAGGTGTGCACGCTTGTGGACAGATTGCCCATTTCGATACAGATACGCCCCTTAATGTGGATAAATTGCGCCTGAGCTTAAATGCTCTACTCCCTCCAGCCATTCGGATCTTACGCATAGATCCCGTAGCGTCCGATTTTCACGCCCGTTATAGCGCAAGCTCCAAAGTGTATCATTACCATCTACACTTAAACCCCATCCACGACCCATTTACAAGGCTCTATTCTCACCAAGTATTAGGCCCATTCAATC
>JAKAFF010000014.1:0-4088 GCA_021818045.1 bacterium | reverse complement strand
AGGCCCTACGCCTGGCAGCTAGCCACTTCATAGGCACTCATGATTTCACCTCTTTTGCAAATCGAAAACCCTCCTTTTCTGGAGATATGACCCGAACGTTAACGCGGCTCGATGTGGTGGAGGTGCCAAATGGCATCCGACTGGAATTTGAGGCAAATGGATTTCTTTACAAGATGGTGCGCAACATTACGGGCACTCTTTTAGAGGTGGCAGCCGGCAAAATCTTACCCACCGCCATTCCAGAAATTCTTAGCTATAAAGATCGCAGACGGGCAGGGAGCACGGCTCCGGCGCAGGGCCTATTCCTTATGTTGATAAGCCTCTAGAAGCGTGCCAAATCGGGGAGATTGCATTGCCGCAACACCCCTCAGAAGGGGGTGATTTGGCGGGCAGACCCAAATAGCGAAAGCGGATGTGGCTTGCAAAGCTTGCAACCCCCGAAGACTATCTTCAAATCCGACGATCCGATCGTTCGGCTCTCCAAATAAGGCAATTGCTTTGAGATAGCACTCTGGATGTGGTTTGGGGTGTTCATAATCTTCGCGCGTAATCCAGTGAGGGATCGTATTGAGCATGGGCAACTGAGCGCGGATGAGCTGAACATGCTCCAAAACAGAATGGGTGACTACGCAGCGCTTCGCACCTCGACGCTCCAAATCCAAAAGCACCTTTTCCACCCCTGGCATAAGCTCCAATTGGCCTGTCTGAAGAAGGTTTAGGTAAGATTTTCGTTTTTCTTGATAAAGTAGATCCCAACACTGGTTAAGTTCTTTGTTTTCTTTGCAAAGAGCCTCCTTCCAAGCTGTTGCATTTTGGTGGGCATACTGCTGAAAATGGACAAAGCTATGATTTGATAAATAGCCAAAGCTTTCCAATGCTCGAAGATAGGCTTGGTAATGCAGGCGTTCTGTATCGACCAATAGACCGTCAAAATCAAATAAAAAAAGTTCAAAATCCTGCATCCCTCGAGTATACCTCTCGCCAAAAATATAGAAAATCGAAAATAGTGAGGCTATGGGCTTAAAACGGACACCTGTAAACTATTTGTATTTTGGCGCTCTCTTTGTTTTTTTACTGGTCCTTATAGCCGGCAGCATTTTTACCAAAGCCCATTTGGGCAATTCCGCTATTTTTTTCGTTTTGTATGCGGTGGGACAAGCGCTACTAGAGGTGACCCTTTTTGCATTTTTTGGAATTTTGGTGCGCCAATATTTAGGCAAAGTGGTGTTTGCGTTGTTCATTGGCGGCACGTTTTTTGTCATGTTCATTCATCTTTTTGATTTTATGATGGATCGCGTTTTAGACTTATCCGCCTGGGAAGCGTTTAAAATCTTTGTCTTGGAAGAAAACTGGAGCCAATTTTTACTTTTACTCGATGCATCGGGCATCTCTCTTTGGGCATGGCTGCTATTTTTTGCCACCCTTGCGGCTTTACCGTGGCTTGGGATACTCCTTTATCGCATCACCAATACAGTTGTCCAAAAACGGCCCCTGATGCTGCGCCAAGCCCACTTTCTTCAGGTCTTTTTCTGCACCTTTGCAGCCCTTTTTCTTTGGGATTTTTCCGCCTCACGAACCATCTCTCCGGATGTATATACAGCGTTCATCAAATCTTTGCCCTGGAAGCTTACCTTTTTAAAACCACAAACCGTCTCTTTGTCCATGCCAGGAGCGCTCACTCCTCTTCCGACCGATGAGAGTATGGAACAAGCCATCGCTCATGAAAAGTCCTCTATCAAAAAAAAGCCAAACATTTACCTGTTTATCATCGAAAGCTTAAGAGAAGATGCCATTACAGCCGACATCGCCCCACACCTACATGCATTTAAACAACAGCAAACGCATTACGATTTGGCCTTGTCTAATGGCAATGCAACTCACATCTCTTGGTTTTCGATTTTTCACTCTCAATATCCTTACGCATTTCGCCAAGTAAAGGAACAATCGACAAAAGGGAGCTTTGCCTTGCAACTGCTCAAGAAGTGGGGGTACAACATTCGGCTCTACACTTCTGCAGAACTTGCTTACTACGGCATGGGAGAATTGTTATTTGGCAAAGAATACTCTCTTTTGGATGCGCACCGCACATTCCATCTTCCTCCCCCTGCCCAAGCAGCAGACTCAGATACAGAGGGGCTCAAAGCCCTACAAGCCGACCTCTTAGATCCAAAACTGCAGCAAGGACAACTATGCATTGTCTTTTGGGATGGGACGCACTTTGCGTATAGTTGGCCCAAAACATGGGCTCCCAAATTTTCCCCTTTTGCAAAAGAATTTGCCTATTTTCAAACCTTTCATTCAGAAAAAACGCTAGGAAAGCTCAAAAACCGCTATTACAACGCGATCCACTACATGGACTCTCTTTTCGGACAATTTTTGCAAACATTGCCCAATCGCGAAGAGGCGGTGATTATCGTAACGGGGGATCACGGGGAAGAGTTTTTTGAACATGGCCACCTGTTTCACAATTCACACCTAGTACAAGAACAGATGCACATCCCCCTTTACTTCCAGTTTCCCGGGAAAAAAGCTGCACCACGATCTGTCATTTCGCAAATGGATATCTTCCCAAGTCTAATCGATTTTTTAAGCGACCGCGAACCTCAATTTTTGAAAGGGCGATCCCTCTTTCGAACAGTGGAAAACCCTTTTGCTATCACCGCCCGATTTAATGCAGGCCTTACACCTTATGAATTTTCGATTCATAACGGCCAAACAAAATTGGTGGGACAGTTTCTCAATCGCAAACAGATTTTCAAAGCAGACGAAATCCAGATCTTATCTCTACAGAACAAAGAGGGACGAAGCCTTGGGGCAATGTCCGACTTTTCTACTTTTCTGCATCAAGAATTTGGCTTTGCATTCCACCAACTATTTGAATCATCACTCGGGACTTTCGAGCAGCCTGTTCAAAAGTAAAGAGATCTGATCTAATCCCACTTGCCTTTCCATCTCGTCTCCTTCCGGGTTGAGCACAACAACAGTGGGCATTGCCTTGATATTATAACTGTGACTCAGATCTAACAATTCGTCTACATTCACTTTTAAAAACTTTACCTTGCCGGCTAATTGAGCGGCCGACGAATCGAGCATCGGGGCAATCCTTTTGCAAGGCCCGCACCAAGTGGCGTAAAAATCGACCACTACAGGCAATTTACTCGACGCTACCTCTGCTTGGAATTGTGCCTTAGAAGAAACCTCAATCACTTCAGAAGCATGAGCTTGAACCACCTCTTTCACAATAGATTTCGGTTTTAAAACCAGTTGGTTTTTCTGATCGGACAGGTATTGCTGCGCTTGCAATGCGGCTTTTGCTGCATCTCCTGCAGCCGATATTGCTTGCTTATAGACGGGATCTACGATATCGCCAATGGCATAAACTCCCTTCATCGACGTCTGGGCATCTTTTTCAAGAAGGATGTACCCTTGCTTGTCGAGCTTTAGCTGATTTGCAAAAAGGGCGCTATTAGGAGTTGAACCAATGGCTAAAAACAAACCATCTAACGACTCTTCTTTCGCAGGGGAATTCCCCGTTTGAACAGTCACTGAAGTCACATTCCCCTCGTCCCCATTGATGGATTGCACAACCGTGTTATAGTGAAACTGCACATTGGGCTTTTCGCGCAGCGCGGCCACTCTTTTCTCTTCGCTTGCTTTCAAAGCCTCTTTGCGCACAAATACGTGAACTTCTTTAGCAATGTTAGACAAATAGAGCGCCTCTAATACAGCTGCATCGCCGCCGCCGACCACTCCAACAACCTTCTCTTTATACAAAGCGCCGTCGCAAATTGCGCAGTTAGTCACCCCATGTCCCCAATACTGCTGCTCTCCAGGAATTCCCAGAAAATTGGGTTTGGAACCCATCGCAATAATACAACTTTCCGCAACGATTTTGCGCACCTTTTCCGAACCGTCAAGTGCTCGCGTCGTGATCTGAAAGGGGCGGCTTGAAAAATCTACACGCACGACCTCTTCATCTAAAAATCGAGCGCCGTTCGCTTCCGCCTGAGCATGCATCTTGTCCGTTAATGAAGCCCCTTGAATCTCTAGCTCTCCGGGCCAATTTTGCACCGAATGCGATTGGGTGA
>JAKAFF010000169.1 GCA_021818045.1 bacterium | reverse complement strand
ATAGTAGCTGCGCTTGAGAAAAGAAGCTGAGGAAAATCCGATCGCCCAATCGGCCAACACAGGATAATACAGCGCCTCCAAAGACACTCCTGCGTAAGCAATTTCAAAGTACCCGACGCCAAGCCGCGAGAACCACCCCTCACCCACATTCCAGCTCTTTTGCAAATAAGCCTGTTCGAGATGCCACGAATTAGACTGATTGTAAAGAATTGAATCGGTGCGCACATTGATGATCCGCGAAGGGTTGATATAATCTTGGCTATCGATATCCATCACGCTTGAAAGAGCTGTGTATGTCCCGCAAATGTTGTAATACACCTCGTCGAACAAATACCCTTCCGGATTTAAAGCTAAGCCCACCTCGTACTTAAATTTTCCCCGACTACTCCCCAAAAAGGAGCGAAACCAAGGCCGCATCGTCACCATCCAAATCCGCTTTCTTCTCTGATACAACAGCGAAGCATCGTAAACGCCTGGCTTTTTCGACACCTCGCGCAAAGGTGCAATCACGCAAAACTCCTCCTCTCCAAGACTCCCCGCAGCGTAACGCCGCAAATCTTCCAACCGAAAGCGATATTCTTGCGTTGGGACCCCTTCTGCCTCCATCACTGCAGTCACCCGCACCACATTTGACGGCACCAAAGCCGACAAAACGTATTCAATCCGGCTGCGCACCTCCTCTTCTTCTCGATAGCGCACATTCACAATCTTCATCCAAAGAGCATCTTTTCCCTCTACACACGGGACTAAAAACAGTTGATACAAATCAAACCCTTGCTCTTGAAAAGCATAGGCCAACTCCTGAGCCAATTCTTGCTGACTTCTATGAAGGCCAATAGGCTGCGTATCTACAGGAGCGTGATAAGGCGCTGGATCGTAAATCTTCGGAAAAAAACCCTTTGAACTACCGAGATCGTACTCTAAAGCTGCACTCCCGGCCCAGTGATTTCCGCGCAGCGAACTTGCGCTGAGGCGCAACCAATCCCAAAGCTTTAATTGCACCCCTGCATTGATCCGTCCTCCCACGTCTCGTCCTTTTGGGTGCTCATAAGTGTGCTTTTTGTAGTTATTTGCATCATATTCAGCAGCAAGCGTCAAATCTTTCAAAAAAGAGTCGCTGTGATGAAAAGGCGTCCAAGCAAGCCCCCCATAAAATCCGCGAATTCTCCCTCGCCCCCATCCTAAAGTGGCCTCTAGATTATATTTTATAAACTCTTGGGTGGCGACCACATAAAACGAATTAAATCGACACGAACCTAAAAAATCATTCCAGCCAACCGCCAAATCGGGCAAAAAGGCAATCCCATCTTCTTTGCGCAATAAGATCAACTTTAAATTCACAGCTCTTTCTGCATAATCGCCGAACCCCAAATGACCGAAAGTGCCATCTAGCATCTTTTTATAAATCCAGTAATTTCCGCTCGTTTCAACATGATCGAAAAATTGAAAACCAAGGGTCCAAATGTGATAAGGGGGGAGATAGGAAAACCCAAAACCACAAAAGCCTGCATCAAAAGTACGCGCTGAGGGCATGGTGAAATACCCCCCCTGCAACTGATAATTCACCATGAGCGGTAAACGATCCGCAATTTGCCGATCGATTTGACTGACTATTTCAAGATCTCGGAACAACTGACAGGACGGATCTTCGAAACTCTGAGGTTCATTGGGCATACAGTGTCCGCCCCTCTGAACTACAAAGCAAAGAAGTGCAAGGAAAATGAATGCATTTCTCATCATGAAAACAACGCGGCACGAGCCCTTTCAGACAAAAGTCACTGCACTGAAACTTCTGACATCACAGGAAGCTCTCCGGCAATAATAGTCTCATCTTCCTCCTCAACTGAATGAATCTTAGAGATGAGATCGGTTGAGATTTCCTCAATAAGCTTACGCAGCATGCTTGCACATTTGTTATATTCTGGCCACAAAACTAAATCCATGAAAGGCTTGCCCACACGAACCATTGTCGTGGTATATTTTTGGCGCATATAACGATATGTGTGCAACCCGTGTTTGCTGCAAATGGCTACAAAAAGCTTTTTTTCCCAACGACTATGCAATCTGACGGTATATTCGATGGGTTGCGCGACAATTTTTTCTTGAAGACGCTGTTTTGCAAACTCAGCAGCTTGGCGCTCTCCGTCGTTTTTGGCGGCTGCGATCAAGGCTTCAATTTTGCGAATTTTATCGGCAATATCCATAAGACAAACCAGAGGGGTAAAAACAGCGAGTGTATGCAAGCGCAAAATTAAATTCACGCATTCTTATACCAATCTGTAGTGGCGTTGTTGCGTAAATAGCTGCGGATGAAGTTCTTCTTGCCTTAGCAGCGATGAGTCTATAAAATTTTTGTTGCTTACACAAAAAATTCAGGCTCACCAATGTCCCGCAGAAAATCTAAGACCCCTACAAAGGATTCCCAGACTCCCCGCAAAAAGGACAAGTACCACATCCGCAACTGGCGACAGTATAACCAATCGTTGGTAAATCGGGGAAGCATCACTTTTTGGTTCAATGAAGATGCCATTCAAAAATGGCACAGTGTCAGCCGAACAGGTAAGCGAGGTCGACCCGACACATATTCAGATGATGCAATTCGGTGTGGGTTAATGATCCGAGCTGTATTTCGGACAGCGCTGCGGGCTCTGCAGGGATTTCTAAAGTCGCTTATCACAATTCTCGGACTCGATCTTGCGTGCCCCCACTATTCGGTCTTTTGCCGTCGGGCAAAAGGGCTTCGGATTCCGTTGAGGAGGCTTCTGAAGCCTGGAGAAAAACTAAATGTCATTTTCGACTCAACGGATCTCAAAGTGTTTGGTGAGGGAGAATGGAAAGTCAGAAAGCACGGTTATTCGAAGCGTAGAACGTGGCGCAAGGTGCATGTCGGGATGTGTGCCGACTCAGGACAAGTGGTGGTTAGCGCGCTGACC
>JAKAFF010000168.1:2430-2982 GCA_021818045.1 bacterium | reverse complement strand
CTGAGTCGATCGGCTTCTTTTATACTCATCCATTTCTCCAAAGTTTTCCCCCCTTCCAATCGGTTAGAGGTGACATTTTAACTTTGGCGGACTGGTGACATTACAACTTTGGCCTTACAGAGCTGAGAAAAAGCGTTGCAAAATAATGCTGTATCGTGTAACTCATACATCTACGCCCAAGTGGGATGTGGATGTATGAGCAAAGCGAAGAGGTCGGTTTTTGTCGTATTGAATGAAAAGGGGCTGCACACCCGGCCGGCCGCAGCATTGGTGCGGTGCGCTGCCCATTTTGATTGCCAAATTAACTTGAGCTATCGCAACTATGTTGTGAACGGCAAGTCTATTTTGGGAATTTTGATGCTTGCCGCAGGGAAAGGGGCCAAAGTGACTGTGGAGGCGACAGGGCAAGATGCAGAGGCTGCAATCGCGGCCATTTTGCGGCTTGCAAGCAGCCAATTCAATGTAAAATACTAACTTGTCCGCTAAAATGGCCGACGATGACTCTGCCTGCTAGATGAAAAAAAAAGCCGGTATCGACAACGGCTGGGAATT
>JAKAFF010000168.1:0-2420 GCA_021818045.1 bacterium | reverse complement strand
CCGATCTACGCCTGGAATTTGGCGGATCTTTTCATGCTCCGTTTCGGGGGAGCGGGGGGGAGCGTCAAATTGGATGTCGAAGATCAAATTGCCATTTTCTGTGACAAAGAGAGTGTCATCTGGATTGTGGCGCCAGTGACCTTGGTATCCGAGATCTTCTAGTTTTCTTCGCGTGGAGGGGGAGCCATAAAAGACGATTTCGACGGGAAGTTTGCCCCTTCCTAAGGCACTTACCTGTTTGGATTCATCGACGACGACGACGAGTTCACGACTTGCGCAAGCCAAAATTTTTTCTCTTAAAAGTGCGCCGCCGCCGCCCTTGATCATCCGTTTTTGGGGATCGATCTCATCGGCTCCATCAACCGTGATATCTACGCGGGGCACTTCATTGATATCTAGCACTTCGATGCCCCCTTTTCTTGCCAGATCTGCGGAAGCGCGCGAGCTTGATACTGCCTGAATTTTGAATCCCGATCTGCAGCGCTCAACGAGTGCTTGGATAAAGGCTTTAGCTGTAGAGCCTGTTCCGAGCCCTACAATCATTCCGCTCTCAATCCACTCTGCAGCTTTTTTGCCAGCAGCTATTTTTGCCATTTCGTGCATACATGACCTATTGTATACAAATTCTTGTGGAATTTTAAATCAAAAATTTCTAACCTTGGCGGCGGTGAAGCGGGAGCATTGCATGGCTGCGGCAGAAGATCGAGAGCTTGCTTTAGAAAGTCCTAAGACGAGGCGAGTCAGAGAAAAACTACTCAAAGCGTGGAGCGAGGAAAAAGCCCACTTTACTCCAGAGGCTTTAAAAAAAACAGCAGGGCGCATTCGAAAGTGGATTGCCGATAATGCAGGACATCGCGTGCCTGTTAAAAAGAAAGATATTCATCTATTTGACACAAATCGCAATGCGGCCGATTCAAGTAAAAAAGTACAGCTAATAGCGGCAAAAATGAGAGCTATCGTTGATGAAAAACCCGATTTAAAGTAGCCTTTTTTGCATGAAAAACGTAATTGATGTCTTAATTGAGCGCGGCTTCATCGACCAGATGACGCACGAAGAGCTGCGCAAGGCGACTTGTCAGCCGCTGAAAGTTTACGTTGGATTTGATCCGACGGCCGATAGCCTGCACCTAGGTCATTTGATCGGGATCATGGGGCTTGCTTGGTTTCAGCGCTTTGGTCATACCCCTTACGTGATTCTCGGTGGCGCTACAGGATTGATCGGAGATCCCTCCGGAAGGAGCTCCGAAAGAAATCTTCTCGACGTGCAAACTTTGGGACACAACGTCCGCTCTATCGAGGACTTTTTTCATCGCATTTTTCAAAAGACTGTAGGTCCAAAGCCCGTCATCTTGAATAATAATGATTGGATTGGCCAATTCACGTTGGTCGATTTTTTGCGCGATGTAGGTAAACATTTTCGGATTGGTCCGATGATGGCCAAAGAGATGGTCCGTACGCGCTTACAATCGGAAGAGGGCTTAAGTTTTACAGAATTTGCGTACCAAATTTTGCAAGCGTATGACTTTTATTATCTACGTCAACAGCATGGCGTGAGCATACAGATGGGAGGCAGTGATCAGTGGGGCAATATCACAGCTGGGACAGAGTTTAATAGAAAACTTGGCGGCGATCCCCTGTTTGGATTGACATTCACTTTGCTTACGCGCAGCGATGGGAAAAAATTTGGAAAATCAGAAGGGGGAGCGATTTGGCTCTCAAGCGATAGGCTCTCTGCATACCAGTTTTACCAATATCTATTCAGCATTCCCGATGCCGATGTAATTCGCTTGCTGAAGATGCTCACATTTCTCGATTTGGATGAGATCCAATCCATTGAATCGGGCATGCACGTGCCAAATAGCGCGCAAAGAAGGCTTGCAGAAGAGGTAACGCGCTTCGTCCATGGCGAAGAGGGGCTCCAAGCGGCGCTTCGCGTGACGGAGGGGATTGCTCCTGGTGCGGATGTGAAGTTAAGCCGCGAGATGTTGCAGCAAGTGGCAGAAGATATGCCGAACGTGCAACTCCCCTTTTCAGAAGTGGTTGGACAAAAATTTCTCGATCTTGCTTTGAAAGCAGGTCTCATTCCTAGTAAGTCAGAAGGGGCGCGCCTCATCAAAAATGGGGGAGGTTATCTCAATCACGAACGGGTAGCTGATCCAGCACGGGCGATCGATGCTTCTGATTTAATCGATGGGCTCTATTTGCTCTTGAGTGTTGGCAAGAAAAAACAGGCCTTAATTCGCATTTTTCCCAAAAATTGATTTGAAAAATATTCCTTAACCGCTATTTTGAACTCGTGAACCTCTTGGCATCAACTACCTACGGTGCCTTAAGAGCGGATATTTTGGGACTGGTTCACATGGACCCAAAAAAAGGAGACAAACAGCTTGTCTGAAAATTTTAAAGAAAGTCAAAAGGGG
>JAKAFF010000167.1 GCA_021818045.1 bacterium | reverse complement strand
TCTACGCCTGGAAGAGGAAGAAGAAAATTATATCCCCTTTTTTAATCGGGGTGGTGACATTTTAACTTTGGTGGACCCCGGTGACATTTTAACTTTGGATTGACACTGGAAGTTGTTTCGGTATCCAGCGGCGCAATTTACCTGTCGTAAGTGACCCTGTATTTTTAATATTGTGTCACTTGCGATAGGCGAATTCCGCCAGCTTTTACGCAGCTTAAATGTGAAGTTATTTGTTGCGATTGGTATCATTTGTGTATACGCCAACCGGAGATCAATTTGCCCTTGATTTAGCACGGTCAAATAGGGTATCGTACCTTATCAGATATACCGAATACAAATGAGTTCAAAAGTGAGGCATTTGGCAAAACTACAATGTGAGTACATTTACATGTATGCTGTTTTCCTTTGCCTGGTGTACGTGGGTTCCCTTTGCGCTAACTATTCGATTGTGTTTATACATATCGGGGATGAGGTTCCTTCATACACGGACGTAGCAATTCAGCAAGCGCGGCTATTTAATCCCAAGGCCCATATCATTTTGCTAGCGAGCGATCAGGGGCTCAATCGTTTTGCATGCATGCAACAAGAGCAAAATATTGAACTGTGCTCATATGATCGATTGCCAAAAACCGTGCTGCATCAGCAGTACCAAGAACGGTGTGTGGAAAGGTCTGCATTTTGGAGATTTACGTCGGAGCGGTTTTTATATCTCTGGGATTTGATGGCACATCAGAATTTAGAAGCGGTTTTTCATTTGGAAAACGACAATATGCTTTATGTAGATTTAGATCGTCTCTTGCCCTTATTTCGGACATATTATCCGAAAATTGGGGCCACGTTTGATAATGAAGAGCGATGCATTCCTGGATTTGTGTGGATTGCCGATGGCGAGGCGATGGAGGGACTGGCTAAATATTTTGTGCAACACGCTCAAGAGCGCCTCTCCGATATGAGTGTGATTGGAAAGTATCGTCAAGAGTATGTAGGCTTGAAGATCGATGGCTTGCCGATTGTTATGCCGGAGTATAGTACTATACATACGTTGCGCAGCCCAATGCACCATACAACAAGGCGGCCTCATGTCTATTCGCAACATTGCGAAGTGTTTGGAGGGATTTTCGATGCAGCGGCGATTGGCCAATTCTTAGGAGGGATTGACCCGATTCATGGCAATTCACAACCAGGCTTTATTAACGAAAGCTGTTTATTTAATCCCGCTTGGTTACGATATCAATGGGAGATCGATGGACAGGGGAGAAAAGTGTTGTATGCCAAGAGTGTAGGTCTTGGCTACCCCGTTTTTAATTTGCATGTGCATTCCAAGAAGTTAAGTCAGTTTAAAAGTTTTTGAAAGCATCTGGAGGTAAGCCATCTAGAGATAGGCGTTTGAGACGCGATGTATGGCCGGAAAGGAGCGTGATTTGGCTTTTTGCAATGTGCAATTGGGAGGCCAAAAAAGAGATGAGCTCTTCATTGGCTTTGTTTTTGTCAGGAGGGGCTGCAATGCGTACTTTCAGGACGTCCCCTTGCCATCCTTCAATGGAGTTATTGGCAGCATTTGGCGAGATTTTGACTTTTAGTATCTCACTCATATTTGTTGAGCGTCGCAGGGTCATATTTAAATACCTCCCCATCCACTTGAATGGTGCGATATACCCATAGTTCCTCGTTTTCGCGCAGTAATCGATCGCATCCCATGAGAAATCCTTGCAAAAATCCGTAGCGATGCATGGCTAAAGACATATAGCAAGAAGAGCTGGGACGAAAATGGCTGCGCGGGCCGTCGACAGGAGAGATAACCTGTTGGTGGAAATGGATGATCGCATCGGCTGTGCGGGTTGCAAGCGATAAGGGTTCTTGTGCAGGAGCGGGAGCTGCGTATTTGAGCTCGGCATCTTTTCCCCAAGGGTCTTGAAAGCCTGCATAGGCAAAAAGGATCGAGGTGAGTAGGTTAAAAAGCATGATTCAACATCAAGACAGGAAACAGTTTGTGTTCATTGAGGACGGTTGAGGCGGATCGCTCATAGAGTCTTTCATTGTAATATTTAGCTTCAAGTCCCGCCCCATAAATGCCTCCAAAATACCATCCTGCTTCAAAAAGCGTTGTGATGATGCCAGCTGGGATGTGGTCGTGCAGGAAAAATTCACTTGCTGCTGCAATGAATAGGCCGTTGAGAAAAAAGGCGGTGATAGCTGATGTCCTTTGCCCGAGATAAAGGTAGCCTGCGCCAGGGAGGAACGCATTGAGACATTGGGCTGTTGCGACCGATTTTTTTTGGGCGTAGTAGTGGGTCGTCAGATTGTCGAGATAGGAGGGACGCTGAAATCCATCTGCAAAGGATTGGATGGTCACAAGGTCTGCATCGCGAATGGCAATCGATACTTTTAGTTCTTCTCCTGTAGCGGGGAATGTTTTGTCAATCAGTTCTAAAATTTTGGCTTGTTTGTCTTGCGCTTCTTGCTCGCGGTAAGCTTCATAAAGAACGAGGAGAAGATCGTGATAGGCCGGGAAACTTTTGTCTACATGGGCAAGGGAGCTCTTTTCAAAGGTTTCCACAGCCTCGTCATAGCGCTTTCCTAAAAAAAAGCAGAGGACGGTGTCGTATTGGATCTCGAGATCGCGCTCCCGGCTTTCTGGTAGCAAGATTTGGGCCCGTTTAAAAGTGGATACCGCTCGATATAGATCGAGATCTTCTGCAAAGGCTTTGGCAATGGTATACTCTTTGCCCCAATCGGTATTTCTCTCTTCAGATGAGAGGGGGAGGAAGGCTCCTGAGAGCTTTTCAAAATGTTGGTCTTGTAATTGATACGAGACACGAGGGTCGATTCGGTCTGAGACGCGGTAGCATGAGGCAAGTAAAAGCAGCAGCAAGAGGTCTAGTAGATATTTATTCATCATCGGCGGTTTTAATCATCTCCATCCCATTTTCAAAGTGCCTCTCGAGGAATGGGGTGCCTGCTTGGTCGCGGAAAAACTCTTCCTGATCGTGGGAG
>JAKAFF010000013.1 GCA_021818045.1 bacterium | reverse complement strand
GAGAGTTTAGACCAAGTAGATCCCGAGATTTTAAAAACCTTTGAGCGGTTGGGCATCCCTCTGGATGAACAAAAACGGCTTGCCAATGTGGCGGTCGACGTGGTGTTCGATTCTGTCTCTTTGGGGACGACTTTTCAAAAAAAATTGGTGGATGCGGGGGTTGTTCTTTGCTCCATTTCTGAAGCCGTGCAACGCTATCCAGAGTTGATAGAAGAACATTTGGGTACAGTGGTGCCCATCGGAGATAATTTTTTTGCAGCGCTCAATTCGGCTGTGTTTAGCGATGGCTCTTTTGTGTATGTGCCCAAAGGCGTGAAGTGCCCCATGGAACTGTCTACCTATTTTCGCATCAACGAAAAGGAGACGGGTCAATTTGAAAGGACGCTCATTATTGCAGAAGAAGGATCGTACGTGAGTTATCTCGAAGGGTGCACAGCTCCTGCATACGACACAAACCAGCTGCACGCAGCAGTCGTAGAGCTGATTGCAAAGGATCGCTCCGAAATTAAATACTCAACCGTGCAAAACTGGTACGCGGGAGATCCCAAAACAGGGAAGGGCGGCATTTACAATTTTGTCACGAAAAGGGGCCTTGCTATGGAAGAGGCGACGATTTCGTGGACCCAAGTAGAGGTGGGAGCCGCAATTACATGGAAATATCCGAGCTGCATTTTGCGCGGGAACCGCTCGGTTGGTAAATTCTATTCGGTAGCCTTGACAAATGGGAAAATGCAAGCCGATACAGGCACCAAAATGCAGCACATTGGCAAAGGCACTAAGTCTACGATTATTTCTAAGGGAATTTCCGCAGATGAGTCCCATAACAGCTACCGCGGCCAGGTCAAAATCACCCCTAAAGCGCACGGCGCAAGAAATTATACGCAATGCGATTCGATGTTGGTCGGCAACCGCTGCTCTGCCAATACATTTCCTTATATTGAAACGGCAAATAGCACCGCGCAAGTAGAACACGAAGCGTCCACTTCGAAAATGAACGAAGAGCAGATCTTTTATTTGCAAAGTCGAGGCATCGGTAAAGAAGAGGCCATTCAGCTCATCGTCAATGGATTTTGCAAAGAGGTGATCCAAGAGTTGCCGTTAGAATTTGCGCAAGAGGCGCAAAAATTGTTGAGTTTGAAATTAGAACACTCTGTGGGATGAGATGATTGAAATAAAAAACTTGCATGCAGAAGTAGACGGAGTTCCCATTTTGAAGGGCCTGTCGTTGTCTATTCAAAGAGGGCAGGTGCACGCCATTATGGGGCCGAATGGAGCTGGGAAATCTACACTTGCAAAATTGTTAGCAGGACACCCCTCTTATACAGTGACAAGCGGAGAGGTGTGGTTCAAAGGACAAGATCTTTTGGCCATGGATCCAGAGGTGCGGGCGCGAGAGGGTCTTTTCATGAGCTTTCAATACCCTTTGGAAATTAACGGAGTGACGAATCGCCAATTCCTCGAAGCCTCTCTCAAAGCGCTGGGTAAAGAAGGGGATATTGAACAGAAAATGGCAGAGCTTGAAATGAGGCCAGAATTTCTCGATCGCAATCTCAATGAGGGATTTTCTGGAGGTGAAAAAAAACGCAACGAAATTTTGCAAATGTCTCTTTACGATCCCGATCTGAGCATCTTAGATGAGACCGATTCGGGTCTCGATATCGATGCGATGCGCATTGTTGCAAAAGGGGTCAATCAGATGCGACGCAATGACAATGCTTTGCTGATCATCACCCATTATCAGCGTCTATTAGAGTATATTAAACCCGATTTTGTTCACGTGCTTGCCGGTGGGAAAATTGTGCGCACAGGCGGGGCTGAACTGGCTCTGGAATTAGAACGAGAAGGGTATGCTGGATAGTCATTGGCTAGAGTCTTTTGTGCCTGTCGATGCGCTGCACGCTATGCGCTTCAAAGCGTGGATCCGATTTCAGGAAATCGGCTTGCCCCGTCCTAAACAAGAAGCATTTCAGTATTTTCCACATCAGGCGCTTGTCATCCCCGAACCTGCTCAAAAAGCCCAGATTGAATATCCTCCAGTGCAAGATTTGCATTTTGTTGATGGATTTTATGAAGAGTTGCAATCGCCGCTTGCAGATTCTGTGATTTGTCTTCCCCTAGAAAAGGCGCTGCGCACCTATGGCCTATTATTGCAGAGCCGTTTTGCAAAAACTGCGAAAGAAGAGAGCGATCCCTTCGCCCTTTTAAATGGCGCCCTTCACGGTAGAGGCGCTTTTCTATATGTGCCTCCTAAATGTAAAGCTGTTTTACATGTGATGCACACATTGACGAGTGACAAAATGGCAAGCCCACGCTTGCACATTTATTTAGGACGCGGTGCATCGCTCAAGCTGCATCAAGAATCCAGAGGCGCGTCGGGTTTATGCAATGCATTGTTGGACGTCAGTTTAGATGAGGGAGCCGCTTTGGTATTGGAAGATATGGCGCAAGGGCATTTGCAAACTGTGCGGGCGCATCTCAAAAGAGATAGCCATTTCAAAGCCCTATTTTTGGGAGAGGCATTGCGCCGCTCGATCAAGGTGCAATTGACGGAAGAAAATGGGGCTGCAGAATTGTTGGGATTGGCCCGTTTGCAAGGCTCTCAAGAAGCACATATTCATGCAACTATAGAGCATATCGCGCCGCATACTAGGTCGCGGCAACATTTTAAAACTGTTGTGCAAGATCAGGGGAGATACTCTTTTGAAGGGAAAATTTTGATTCATTCTGAGGCGCAAAAAACAGAAAGCTATCAACTCAGCAATGCGCTGCTTTTAAGCGATACAGCGGTTGTGAATACGAAGCCGAATTTGGAAATTTTTGCAGATGATGTGAAGGCATCTCATGGAGCAACCGTAGGTCAGCTCGATGAGGAATCACTGTTTTATCTGCGCTCTCGCGGCTTATCTTATATTCAGGCGCGCCAGTGGTTGATAGAAGGGTTTTGTAAGGAGATTTTGGACCATGCGCGATGAGTTTCCCATTTTTCAGGCGCATCCGGAGTTGATTTATCTAGATAGCGCAGCGACCACACATAAGCCGCGCTGCGTGATTGAGGCGCTCACGCAGGCCTACGCGCGCGATTATGCAACTGTGCATAGAGCGGCTTACCGCGCATCTCTTGCTGCAACTGCGCAATACGATCAGACCCGCATTACAGCTGCCCGTTTTTTGAACGCAGCTCATCCAGAAGAGATCATCTTTACTCGAGGCACTACAGACGCCATCAATTTAGTAGCGCAAAGCTACGGCAGAACCTACTTGCAACCAGGCGATGTGATTTTAGTATCTGAAATGGAACATCATTCAAACCTGGTCCCGTGGCAAATGTTGGCTCAGCAAACAGGCGCTACTTTGCAATTTATTCCAATGAATCTGCAAGGTGTGCTGGAGTGGCACATCCCCTCTAATACGAAGCTTGTAGCAATTGCGCATGCGTCCAACGTCACAGGAACCATTCATCCGATCGCAGAGATTTGCCGGGCAGCTCATGCAATGGGGGCAGTGGTTGTAGTGGATGGCGCCCAAGCAGCCCCCCATTTAAAAATCGATGTGCAGGCGCTGGATTGCGATTTTTACGCTTTTTCAGGCCACAAATGCTATGGTCCGACAGGTGTGGGAGTTTTGTATGGGAAAAAGAGCTTTTTAGAGCAGATGCCGCCCATTCAAGGTGGTGGGGATATGATTGAACGGGTGGAGTTGCAAGCTTCCACCTATCAGATGCCGCCGCTCCGTTTTGAAGCGGGAACTCCCATGATCGCCGAAGTCATTGCTCTAAACCTTGCGTTAGAATTTGTAGAGCAACATAGAGAATCATCCTCTTTTTTGACCTACGCTACAGAGCAGATGCAGACAATTCCGGGATTGCAAATCATTGGGACAGCCCCTGACAAAGTTCCCTTGATCTCATTTCATATTGCAGGGGTTCACCCTCTGGATGTCGCTACAATGCTCGACTTGAGAAATATAGCTGTGCGCTCAGGACACCTATGTGCGCAGCCTTGCTTGAGAAAATTTGGATTGACTACAGTTGCAAGAGCCTCTTTTGGTCTTTATAATAGCTTTTCAGAAGTCGATCAATTAGTGGATGGATTAAAGAGTTCTCTTAGAATTTTACAAGTCTAATTCATTGATCAATCTGTCCATGTTTGTGGGCATTACGAGAACAACGCAAGGGTCTGAACTTCCGTAGGTAGGAATCTTTAGCTCTTGTAACGTTGCTTTGAATGCTTTTGCAGCAGTATCTGAAGTGAATTGAAAAGAAAAGCCGGGCCACTTCGCCCTTTCAAAGGATATTAAGTTTGGTAGCAAACGCGCGAGTTGGTTTCTCCATGAACTTACCCGTTCGTTCGATGGTGCAAGGTGTAGAATTGCGTAATCAATCTGTTGGACGGTATATGTACGTTCAGTTTGATTGCGCCTGATATTTTCGAATGGCTGCGGTTCTTGCAGGATGCGCAAAACATGTTTCATGATCCGATCTACATTGACAAATGTTTCGTGATCGGCACATCGCACAGTAATAGTGGAAGATGTAGGTGAGCCGGTTAGTGAGAAAGAAGTGTTTGGGAATACGTTTACGCTTGTATTATTTGTTATAGTCATGCTGGCTATTCTATATGATATTGCAATTTTTTTCAATTAAAAAGTGGTAATAATGATAGTGTGTAATTATTTAAATGGATATACCGAAAAACAAAAAGCCGTCCTTGACATGTCAAGGACGGCTTTGGATAGTCTCCAGCTGTTTAATGAGCAAAGAGAGACGCACAACATGCACAGAGTGCAATTATTCAGTACCCGCACCCGCAGCAGCTGAGGAGTCTTCTGAACGTGATGCTAGCAAGCCCTCTACGACAGAGGCTAGCTCCTGCTGGGATGCTGCACCTATGGATGTTTGAGCTATGCGGAGCCATCCGCGGGTGGTTCCCCTCAAGACGAGATCGTCGGTGTGTAGAGCTGGTATAGTTAGTAGTGGTGCAGCATCTGGGTTTCTCTCTGCTCCGGCCGCGCTGGCGGTGATCCAAAACTCTGGGATCAGTGCTGAAAAGTCATTTGTATAAGGCACATTCTCGTCTACGAGTTCGGTTGCTTGTTGCACGAAGGGGCTAGAATCGTCTTGTCGGGGAACGCAACCGAGGGGCACTTGTGTCGTGAGGCCGGCTCGCACAACAGAGTCTTGATGTTGCGCGTGGGCGGAGCCGATCAGTCCATGCGTTTGCGCTATTGCAGCCACCTTCAACATTGTCTGCACCCATATTCTTGGCGCGGTCATTGGGAGTGGGGGAAGGTGAGAGGGAGTTGTTAGTCGTGAGTATGCATCAAGCCAGTTTGTCAGACGGCGTCGCAATGCGCCTTTAGGAGCGCTGAGGATGCCAGATGCCTCTTTTTGTAGATAGGTATATAGGGCGGTGTGGATGCATGTTTCTTCAGGTGATTGGTGGAAGCGCGAGGTTGCAGTAGGGGGAATGATACCTAGTAAGGCGCATAGGTGATCGGATGCACTAAGTACAGATAGTGTTGTGGATGTCATAAGAACTCCTTGTGGTTGAAAAAAGTGTTTGAAAAACGGGGCGGAATTGTCTTGTGCAGAGGTATTTATTGCAAGATTTTTTAGAAGTATAAGTTCAGGCGCTGCCTATTTGTTGGATAAAGTGGTTGAGCGTCT
The DNA here is from genome assembly GCA_021818045.1 of bacterium. Taxonomy (GTDB): domain Bacteria; phylum Chlamydiota; class Chlamydiia; order Chlamydiales; family SM23-39; genus REEB52. The sequence goes on along the minus strand of JAKAFF010000013.1, from coordinate 8,438 downwards.
GAAACCATAAAACAGCCTCTTTGCCCATTACGCGGATAATGAGAGCCCACGCGGCTGTCATGAGGGCGATGCCTACCCAAGATTTCAAGGAGATGCCAAGAAAGACGATTTGCACTTGAGGCGCTAAACGGTTTGCTATTCCTAAGAACATGTCAGTAAGCAAGATGCCAATGAGGGCGGGTGCTGCAAGCTGGATTGCGAGGTTCATCATGGTTTGCAAAAGCGTGAGAATCTGGTTGCCAAAAGGAGTGCTTAAAGAAAAAAAGGCGGGGTTGACCAGGCTTTGTGCTGGGAGTAGGTGGTAGGAGGTGGCCAGGCCTTCGAAGAAAATGAAGGGGCCGTTAAGAGAAAAAAAGAGGGCGATCAGGACGAAGTTGTAGAGCATCCCAATGGGGCCCGTTTGGGTTTGCGTGGATGGGTCAGTTACCTGGAGAGAGGAGGCTCCTCGTTGGTGGTCGATGAGGCTACCCGCCATTTGCGCTAGGAGAAAAGGGACAGAAGACAGAAAACCTAAGATGGTGCCAATGATGAGCTCTTTGAGGAGATAGCCGATATAGATAAGGTCGAAGGGGAGAGGCGATTGGGAGATGAGCAGATTTTGAGGTAAAAAGATCGCAACCAAGGCAATTGCAAACATCATGCGGATCACCATGGGGATGTTGCGGGCGCCTAAAAAAGGGGCCAGCGCCATGATGGGCAAAAGGCGAGCAAGCGTCAGAAAAAAAAGGGATAACACTGTAGCAGGATCGAGGTGGGGTAGGGAGAGGAGGAGGGAGAGGTAGTTGTCAGTGGCTGACAGTGAATTCATCAACTTACGCTCGTACGGGCAATCGCGCTCAAAATCGTGTTGGTAAATTGCAAGATACTAGCGCCGAGCCAGCCGCCAAGGAAAATCAGAGTAAAGACCACCGCAAAGAGTTTGACGGTAAACGATAGCGTTTGCTCTTGAATTTGCGTTGCTGCTTGGAAAATTGCAACGACAAGCCCTAAGATCGTACTGATGATGATCGGAGGGCCTGAGAGTAGGAGGATGAGGATCAGGGCTTGGTATGAAAGGGCGTAAATTTCATTTGCAAACATGATTACCTAAATGACATAGCAAGACTTTGAATCAAAACGGTCCATCCATCGACCATGACCAGCAAGAGTAATTTGATGGGTAGCGCAATCGTGAGTGGTGAGAGCATCATCATCCCCATGGCAAGAAGGATGTTCGAAACGACAAGGTCGATGACAAAGAAGGGAAGGTAAATGAGCACCCCTATCTCAAAGGCCGTCTTGAGCTGACTTGTCACAAAGGAGGGGATGAGGATGATAAAGTCATTGCTCTTTAACTGGGATTTATAGGGCTCTGGAAAGATTTTGTAGGCAAGGGTGTAAAAGCCTTGCATGTGCTTTGCGCTGCAGTTTCTTTGTAAAAAGTCGCGCAGGGGCTCTTTTGCTTTATCCACTACATTGACGACAAAGACAGCGGATTGATCTGAGATGATTTGCGTGGGAGGGCTTGTCTGAATCACCCCTTCGGCTGCTTTGTACATGAGTAGGCCCGTTGGGAACATGACATAGAGCGTGATGAGTAGAGCAATGCCGTTGAGGACTTGGTTGGGAGGCGTGTTTTGTACGCCAAGAGCGTTGCGAAGCAGCGATAAAACGACGACGATTTTCATGAAAGAGGTCAAAAGCATGATCGCAAAAGGTAAAAGCGAGAGCCCCGCAATGACCGCAAGCTTTGTGACCATGGAGGGGTTGTTGCTGGGGGGCACGGGCATGGTTGCTGCAATGAGCGGTTGAGTCACGCTCACCACAGGCACTTGCGCCATCAAAGGAGGTGCACACAGAAGCACTAAAGAGAGCAAAATTTTATGCCACATCGCTACCTTTTCATGAAGGATTCAAAAGCGGCCTCCAGGGCGCGCCACTGGTTTTCTAGCTGCGCATTGATGATACCCGCTTCTGTCTCTATCATGCAACCCCCCGGTTCTACATCGGAGCGTTCTTGAATGGAGAGATTCTCTAAATGCTCAAAGAGTTTTTTGATTTTTGGCTTTTCCTCTTCTAAGATTTGTAAGTCAGCTTTATTCACATAAATGATGATTTTTCGGTGCTGCGTTACAGGTTTGAGCGAGGTGAGGACGATATCTACGATGCGATCGGGGTGCAATCGGAGCTCTTCTCCAATGATTTTACGTGCCGCTTTGAGCGCGAGCGGCAAGATCTTTTTTTGGATCTCTTCTCGTAACTCTTTGAGCTCTTTGTCCAAAGCAAGGAGGTGCTCGTTTAAAGATTTGAGCCCCTCTTGAAACCCCTCTTGGAAAGCGCTCTCTTTTGTTTTTTCCGCCTCAATGGCCGTTTGCTCCCGAAATGCAGCCGCTTCTTCTTCGACAATCTGCAGGATCTCATGGGCCGATTGCAGTGTTGAAAATTCGTCTGCCGGGATGCTTTTTTTCCCAGGCGCTATGTGCACTTGACGCTTCGAAATAAGGGAGAAAAATTTCATAACAGCTCCGCAATCTGCTTGCAGATCGCCTCCGTAATACCAGGTGTTGGTTCCGGTGCACATAGTTTAAAAAGAGCAGAACCCCTTCCAATATCTAACTGATGGCATAGATACCAGATGAAATCAGGGTGCTGTCCTGAGAGTGCAAGCCCCAGGCGCGCAAGTCCTCTTTTGTGTAAAAGAGAGCGAAACGATTCTTCCGTCCCATCCCACCGATCCAACGCCACGCGCTGCAATGTAAATGTCTCCTTATGGGCGCTTGCTATTTGAAGCTGCTCAAGCTCTTTCTTTGTTAAAAAACTGTAGATTTTTCTCAACATTTTTGTCTCTACAATTTGACGCAGTTCTACGGCTAAATCGTAAATAGAGAGCGCGTCGATGAGTTGAATGAGCTCTTGTTTGGAGTGTGTGAGCAGAGAAGATAGTTCAGAGGGGGGCAGCAAGTGGATCGGAAGCAGGTCATTATGCTCCCCTAGAAGGCTGTCTAATAAGACTTGTCTGAAAAATGTGCGGGCAATGCCGGTCAGTTGCGGTTTTTCAATGGTAGATAGGGTCAATACCTTGGCCAGATTTTTTGCAGAAAATGCACTGAGGCTGTACACAAACAATTTTTGCTCAGGTTCGGGATAGCTTTTGAGCGTAGGCAAAAACCACGACCAATGTACGCGCTCGAGCATTTGTTCATTGGAAAAATCAATCGATGCAAAGGCGTCTTGTGCAGGGCGAATTTTCTCAAGATGCAGCCGCTCTTCTTCTGATAAAAATCGCTCTAACTGGGTGGCGCGTTCCACAGAGCTGCGGCTTAAAAAGGTCTTGAGGACCGTCCTGCGGTTATCGCTTATAGGTCTCAACGCTTAAGGTCCTGGTGGAGGAGTTTCATTTTTGCTGGCGCGCAGCAGTGGATAAAATTTGTACACTAGCCAGCCGATGGCGCCAAATGCACCGAGTAACAAGAGGATAAAGGAGAAAAAGATCCACCGAAAGCGAGCAAGCGAACCTTTAGTGAGCACAAGTCCCCAAATGCTGACGTAAGTTTGCTGCAATGCCTTAGGACCAATCATCTCCCCTTCCGGCTGCAAGGTGATGTCCGCTAACCGAGAGCGATCCGAGATGACAGAGACGTCTTCGAAGTGCAGGCCATTGACGCTGCCCGCCATGAGCCGCTTGATTTTGACTTCCATATGGCTGTTTGGATCTTCCATGACGCCTTGATGCTTGATGTATACGGCTGCGGTGATTTTGGGGGCAGGGGTGCCAGGAGTGGGAGTGGCAGAGGTGTCGGGAAAGGAGATCTGCACATCCGCATCGATCACACCATCAATTTTCCGAATTGTATTCTTGAGCTCCTCTGCAAGACCTGCCTGATAACGGATGGTCTCTTCGCGGTCTGATGAAATGAGACCCGATTTGGCAAAGAGGGTGAGTAGATTGGTTCCTTGAATGCGAGGCAACCCATAGCGGTTGAGGAGGGCCATCGCCTCGGTTGCTCGCTCTGCGTCCACATTGATGCTGTACGTTTCAACCGCATTGGCTCCCGCAGTGTTCGAGCTGGGCGTGACCATTTTTTGCGCCACAATTCCCTTGGATGCTAAAAAGACGACGATCTCGTTCGCCTCTCTTTCATCAATGTTATTGACAATTGATTGATTCGTCGAGCAGCTAGCTAACAGCAGCAGTGCGACAAGAATGAAAACTTTGTACATAGTTACCTTAACTTCACTTATATCATTTATGCGTAAATGAATTCAAAAGCTGCTTTTTTTTCGGGCGCGTTTGGTTCTTTAATATCCATTTAGGACAGTTGCCAAAACGGCCTCTAAAATAATCAATGACCCCCGCACACCCCGCCTTGTAGCGCTGCAATTTGGCGCGGTCGCTAGAAAAAAGAAATTTGAGCAGACAGTGTCGAGAAAGCTTCCAAATCTCTGGAATGATTACTTTAGAATAGATTTGTTTGCGCTCTTGCACAGAGCAATTTCTCTCGATCCACAAAAGGCGGCTGCGCCACCAAAAATAGTACATGTGCGGCTTTCCTCCCACAAACGAGGAGGACCCTTTATGCCAGACGCGCGCATCGGGTGCTGTCCAAACTTCGAGGCCTGCCTTGCGAGACCTACAACAAAAATCGGTCTCTTCCCAAAGAAGAAAAAAGTTGGGCTCCAATAACCCAATAGTTTCTGGCACGCTGCGATGCATGAAGAGCGCCGCCCCACATACATAATCGGCTTTTTGCATGTTGAAATAGGGGTGATCCGTTTGCCCAGCTTCAGGACAGTGAAATTCTGCAATATGCGGATTCCAAAAACCACCTAGGTGTTCGATCGTTTTAGGGTGGTCGTATCGAAGAATCTTGGCCCCTAGTATTTTTGCTTTCGGATGCTCTTGTGCAGCAGATAAAAAGGCTTCGATCAGATCGGGGGCGACAATGGTATCATTGTTCAAAAGTAAGATCCATTCGGCAAGATGCCGCAGCGCCCATTCAATTCCTACATTATTGCCCCCTGCAAAACCTAAATTTTCGTTTGTCTCGAGAATGGGAATATCGGGGTGTTTTGCACGGATGACGGCTACAGAATCATCATTGGACCCATTGTCTACGATCAAGACTTGAAAATGGGGGTAGGTGAGCTTTTGCAAGGAGGCAAGACACTCCAAAGTGTCCGCTTTTCCATTCCAATTGAGAAGTAAAATGATCACCTTAGCAGGCTTTGACATGGGCATTCCAAGCTTTTTCTCGATACAATGCTGCCTGATGTTTCGGATCTGCAGCGTGCGTAATATCGCGCCCTACAATAATCACATCGCTTTTGTTTTTGATCAAGATCTCATCGAGGGTGCGATAGCGTTGGCCTAAAGAATCTTGGCCCTCTTCCCATTTGACCCCCGGTGTAAAGTGGATCATTCCAGGGTCTTTACTTAATTTGCGCAAACTAATGTAACCCATGACGCAGTCTTTATGGGCATCGCCCATTTCAACGATTTTACGCGTGTAGGATCCTGTGGCAAGGGTGCCCTGCGAGCTCATCTCTGCAATGAGGAGAAGTCCCGACCCTTTTAGGGCGGCAATGAGGCCAGGTCCTGGCACTCCATGGGCGTTGATGAGGTCGGCCCATTCGGAAATTTGGTAAATCCCTCCTCGAAATTGATGGGATACGGTGTGGCCAATATCGGCAAATTTGCGGTCCTCAAAAATCAAAAAACGGTGTTTGTCAGCAAGTGTACGTAAAGTTTTCACGATATCGGGCGTAAAATGGTCTAAAATATCTACGTGCGTTTTCACAACACATAGCTCAGGACCTAGCTTGTCGGCCAATTCTAACAGCTGCTCTGGCGATGTCGTGTCGATCGCAACTGCTAAGTTGCTTTGTTTGTCTTCCATAATTTTAAAAAGCTTTTGCGCTACCAGATGGCGCGTGAGGCTGGCCCGTTTTAAAAAGGGGAGCGATTTAGGCATGTTGGTTGTCCTTGATGAACTGTTGAACAGATACAGCGGTTTTGTGATCAATGGCGCGCACATGCAGCAGCTCATCGATGATTTGCGTAAGCGTACAGATGGTGTGGACCTGAATGGACTGCTCTTTTAGTCGTTTCACACCGCCTTGCTCTCGATCGACGAGGACGACTGCATCTTGGACGATCAACCCCGCCTGCTGCAAAGGTGCAGCGGTTTCTAAGATGCTTTGACCCGACGTAATCACATCTTCGATCACAAGACAGCGCTGTCCAGGCTCGAAAACCCCCTCGATCATTTGGCCTGTGCCATACTCTTTTTTCTCTTTGCGCCGCATTACCATGGGTATCGAATGTTGGATGGAGAGCGCTGTTGCAAAGGGAAGCGCCGTATAGGGAACGCCGCAGACTAGATCGTATTGACAATCGCGCATCTTTTCGTGCATCACTTCTGCAATCGCAACGAGCAATTTGGGATAAGAGATCGTGCGTCTTAGATCGATGTAGATCGGGGACTGGACACCGCTTTTCAGCTGAAATGTGCCGAACTTTACCACTTGGAGCTCAAATAGTTTATGGATGAGAGAGCGTACGTTCATGATACCTCATGGCTAAGTAAGGATCCCACATCATCCCTGTTGCACTCAAGGCAATCTGGGCCCCTGCATCGAAAAATTCATCAAAATGTTTGGGCAGCGTAATGCCACCGCAGCCTAAAAGTGCAAGATCTAATTTCTCCTCTTGGATGATTTGCGCGGCATCCATCACAAAAGCGATCGCCGCATCGCGGATGGCAGCGCCGCATACGCCGCTTGTCTTTCGCATCTCATCCAGAGGTGGCGTAATCGCCATGCTGATTGTGTTAATGCCGCAAACACCTGCACAACCGCCTCTTGCTGCTGCTAACAGCGTACTGCGCATCAAATGGCGGTTTTCAAAAACGCCCACTTTGATCAAAAGGGGAGTGGGATGGATGGCGCGGGCGATTCGTTGCGTATATTCATGCACGGTTTTCGCATTGTTATATAAGATCCCATCCGTTGTATCGACATTTGGACAAGAGAAATTGGCCTCGACAATTTTGGCCCCCGCATCGATGGCCAAACAGGCCGTGCGGACAAAATCATCGACAAAGCTCATCCCCCGATTTGGCGTTCCGACGATCGAGACAATCATCACTTGTCCAGAGGTTAGCGAGCGGTTGGCTTTTTCGATGTCTTCTAACAAAAAGTCGGGCGATTGCGAAGGCATTCCAAAGGAGTTTGTGATCGTTAAGTCCTCTAGACTTTTCGGTAAGTCTATTTGCTGTCCGCGATCATTGACGAATGTAACATTGGGCAATTGGTGCCCTGGGTGGGCAAAACTGCGGATCGTTTTGTAAGTGAGGACATCGAATCCTAAAGAAGCTGCGAGTGCGATCCATTTTGCGTTGAGCAAAGGGCCTGCGGGAACGCCGAGCTTCGAGCGGAGGCGAAAGCCAAGAAAAGGGATGTTGGCATTGGGATGGGAAGGGTGCTTTGGGATAGAGCCTGCAAAATAGGGCCCATCTGCTGCATTTTCCGCATACGTTTTGTGAATGTCATAAATGGCAGAGTCGCTAGGGGACCATTCTTGTATCATAAACTACCCCATTGAGGATCGTGTAGCGGGGCCATCCCTGCAGCGTCATCCCCGCATAAGGAGACCATTTTGCCTTTGTATGCAAATGGACATTATCTACCGTGCGCTTTTCTTGTAGATCGACTAACACCACATCGTCATTCAAAGGCCAACGGAAGATCTCTTGAGGCCGAGTATGTGTTAAAGAGACGATTTGTTCCAAAGAGATTTTTTTTTCATGGTAAGCGTTCAAAAGAAGCGCAAGATAAAGCTCGATGGAAGGGAAGCCTGACGGCGCTTGCCCAAAGGGGCGCATCTTTTCCTCTAACAAATGGGGCGCGTGATCTGTGCCAATGGTGTCAATCGTTTCATCTTGAATGGCCGCCCATACCGCCTCGGTGCTCTCTCTAAGAGGAGGATTGACGAGGGCGCAAGTGCCCAGGCGCTTGTAGTCTTGTGTGGTCAAGAAAAGATGGTGCGGCGTGACTTCTGCATAGACGGAAAGCCCCGCTTTTTTCGCTTGCCGAATGAGATCGAGCTCTTCTTGCGTACTGACGTGGGCAATGTATAAGCGCGTCCCATATTTAGCGGCTAAATCGATCGCAAGCTTAACGGCTGTGGCTGCCACTTTGGGGTTGCGAATCGCAGAGTGCATTTCTGGACCCCAATGTAAAGCTGTTTTACATGAACTTTGCAAAACGCGAGTTTGCTCTTCGATGAGGCCTTCATCTTCTGCATGCACCGCGACGAGAAGATTGCTTTCGGCCGCAATCTGAAAGGTTTTGGCCAAAGCTATAGGATTTTTCATGAGTAGATCTCCCGTCGAAGATCCCATGTAGATTTTCAGCGCAACGATTTGTCCTTTGACTTTGGCAATCTCCCTTAAGTGACG
>JAKAFF010000166.1 GCA_021818045.1 bacterium | reverse complement strand
TCTCCAGGTGCGAGGCGAGGTAGCACGAGATGATCGCCTTTTTGTGAATGTCGGGCATTTGGAGAATTTGCTTTTTATAATGAGTTGTCAGGAGGGGAGGACAATAGAGGAATAGGTATTTGATCAGGGGGTGATCATCGTGCAGTTGGATTTTTTCGAGATAGTCGAGTAGCTGGTACTTAAACAGGTTGATTTTATAGGAGATTTTTTCCGAAATGTCAGTGAGAAACGCGCCTGTTTGTTGATGCGTTGCAAGCAGTAGGTTCGCTTCATTGTGGGCTGCTTGGCCAATGAGCTCTAATACCTCTTTGACGTACTCTTTTTTGTGTTTGAGGAATTGCTCTTCACTTAAGCAAAGACTTGCAAGCACTTCAAAAGAAGAGCAGATGACGCCGCCCTTATTGCAGGAGCTGTCTTTGATGATGAGGGTTCCGAGTTTTTCTAAAGCTTTTCGTGCGGCGGGGGTGAGGTAGAGATTGGCCCCTTCGACGATGGCTTTGGAGGTGGGTTTGCCCGTTTCATCGAGAAAGCTTTCGTAATTGCTTTCGTTCAAGGTGCGCGGTCTTCCGCCGCCTGGGATGAATACGTCGGTTTTGACTTGGTGGAGCTGATTGCGATAGAGGTGATTCATCTCGTTGCCAGAGAGCCACTCTTGATGCACCTTTCCTGCCACTTTTTTGCTGCACAAAGTCTGTTGGGCATAGGCGCTCTCCTCCCGTTTTTGGCTCAAATCGAGTAAAAAGCCTTGATCGTGCAGCTTTTCTGGAGGATAGTGTCGAATGGGGAGCGATTCTTTAAATAGGCGGGCCATTTCTGCAAGGTCGAGCCCTTCTGGATCGTAAATCGTTCCCGACACATCGGTAAGAGCTAGCAATTTGGCAGTTTTTGGGTAGTATTTATAAAGATTTAAAATCTCGTTGCCTGCGACATCGCCATCGGGACCACCCGATATTTTCACCGTAAATGGCTCTTTGTCTGGATGGATGCCTAAGAATAGAAGGACTTGGTGCAAGTAGACATTGACGCCAAAGGAGGTGACCCCGAATTCTTTATGGTTGATACCGGCGCCGGGTTTGCTCGACATGAACGATCTGCCAGGTTTGTAATCGTGCTCTACGGCAAAGTTTGCGATCCAGACGATCATGTCGTTAAACATGTTCTCATCGGGGCCCAAATAGATGTATTCCGGCTTTTTCCAGTAATCGATAATGCCTTTTGCCCGCAAAGTACCGTCGTCATCGCAATTGATGAGCGTTAAAAAGGCGTCGATGAAAGAGCTTTGCGAAGCATAGAGATAGGCGAGTTTGTGGGCTCGGGTAAAAAGTTTGAGTTTTTCTTCTTTGAAAGCGGGCTCGACGCCATCTGTTTCTAATTCCCGCTTGTAAATGGCAATCTCTTCAGAAAAAATCTCAAAAGGTTCGAGTAAGATTGCGGTTTTTGCACCCCCTTCGGGGATGTCTTTGTTTTTCTTTTGCTGGGTTAAGGCAAGATTATACGCTTCAGAAAAGATCGTATTGCGCTCTTGTGTGTAACTTTCGATTTTTTCAGGCGTGACAGTTCTTACGCCGCCGCGCGCCAAATCTTTAAAGCGGATGTTAAACCCAATGAAATGCCCGCCGCGGATAAAGAAAATGCCAAAGGGAAGTTCAGGGAATTTGTCTTTGCGATCATAGGGCACATTGTCGAGGTATTTGGGATCGAGGCGAAACGCAAAAGCGCTTTTATTATGCCGATAGAAGTTGGTCTTTAGCGTATGGTCAATAAAATTGAGCGCTTGGCGCAAAATGTTTTTGCGCCGAATATCGTAAAGCGCTTGTCCTGTATCGAGCTTTTCTACGAGTACGATGAACTCTTTGCGCAAGTTGTGATATGTGTCGGAAGCGCTCTCTTTTGGGAAAAATTTGGCCCTGAAGATTTTGCAAAGGTGAGAGGTGAGTTCTGGATGGCGGCATAACCCTTCTATGACGTTGTCAAAGGAGTACAAATAAGGGTCGGCGTAAACCAATACTTGATGGATAAAGCTTGCAAAATTGCGCACGAGATGGGCTTGATTGCCTGTCAAAATGTGTTTGTCTACAAAAGTTGTAGCAATGAGATCTTCGCAATCAAAGTATTTGGTTAGGACCAATTCAGATAAAAAATCGTCGAGATCTGTCTCTTCCCAAGCAGCTTTCCCATGAAGACCGTGGAGCCCGAGCGACAAAATCAGCACCGTATCTGTGCCAGACGTTTCGATGTCTGTCCCTACCACTTTTTGTAAATGCAAGTTGTGCTCGTGGATGACTTTCGCAAGTTTATATAAAAACCCAGCTTTTGGGACGTTGCGCCAGGCAAGCACGAGCTGCAAAGAGGGGCCTCCCTTTGTCTGCCACTCTTCATTGCGCCGGATCTCATATTGGCACTGTTTGCGCCCCTTTGCTCGGAAAAACATCTCCAACGCCAAAGCTAGCCGCTCCCCACTCATAGAGCGTAGAAAATTGGGCGTGAGATCGTGCAGCAAATGCTCCATCTCCTCATTGGATAGACCGAGATTGTGCTCTTTGGCCAAGCGCAACAACTCTTCCCTTTTTTCCATCGAGATCTTTTCTCCCTTGGAAAGATCTCGAAAATAGAGGAGCGCAATGCGCAAGCGCCCCGTCGTTTCTCCAGGGGCCGGCGCGTTTGAGACAAAGGTTCGATAATAGCGAATGACTACGTGCTGAAACTTTTTGAAAATGTGCAAATCGGCATTGGGTTCATCTAGACAAAGGACGATGATTTTATGCTTAAAGTGGATGGGGGTGAAGTGATCTTGCTGCGAAAAACTCAATAAATTGCGGGCGATGAGCGAACGGGTTTCTAGATCCGTTGCCTCTAAAAACTTAAGGGGCATGTGCTCGTCTAGCCAACACAACGCTTTTTCAAAGGCTTTCGATTCGGCCTGCAGAGTCTCTTGGAGCTCTTTTGGGGATAAGGGCGTGTGTTCGGGGTACATATCTTTTTTTTACGATAACGTGATTAG
>JAKAFF010000012.1 GCA_021818045.1 bacterium | reverse complement strand
ATGGATTCGTCAAAATTATAGATCGACGTTTTCTGCAGATCAACCATTCGCTTATGCCGCTTTTGGTGGATCCGCTCAAACAGGTAACACCCCCTTCACCTATTTGACTACAGTCACAACTGAGCAACTCCATTCTTGGGGGCTTGGCACGAAAGTGGGCCTGGATACAAATTGGGTATTTGGCAGCGGTTTCAGACTGTTTGGACGTGGAGAAGGAGATATTCTCTTCACCCGTTATACCTCACTATCTGCACGTAGCACAGATACACCTAATGCAGGATCCACTGGGACTCCTGTTCAACGAAAAACAACAGAGCACAACCTCAATGCTGTCAGACCTCACCTCGAACTCGAGCTAGGATTTGGCTGGGGTATGTATTGGGATTGCAACAAATGGTATACCGATTTGGCACTCTCTTATGACTTCCAAACATTCTTTGATCAAAATCTGTTCTGGTTCGATGAACAACTGTTTAAAGGCAATTTGTATACACAAGGCTTGAATGTACAATTCTCTTTGACATTCTAAGAAAACAGATCCATCAGATACATGGGGCCAGCCGCACGCTGGCCCTTTCCTTTACTTTCGATACAACGTATCTATCAAGTTCGCAATCAAACCAGTCCACCCATTTTGATGGGATGCGCCAAGTCCTCGCCCAGTATCTCCATGAAAATGTTCGTGAAATATATAGTAGTCTTTGAAATGCGGATCGCGTTGCAATTTTTCATAATCTCCGAATACTGGCCGTTTTCCCGTAGAATCTTGTTTGAAAATTGCAAGTAGCCGCGCCGCTAATGAATCGGCAATTTGCTGTAAATTGACGCTGGGTTCATTTGGATTGGTGATTTTCATCCGATGTTTGAACACCTTGGATAAGGTGGTTAACGTATCAATCATCAGGAAATTGAGGGGAAACCAGATGGGTCCGCGCCAGTTTGAGTTGCCCCCTTTGATCCTTTCTAAAGATTCCCCAGGTTCATAAGTGAGCCTTTGCCCTCCCATTTCAGCGGGGTGTTTTTCGTGATATTTGGAAAGACTTCTCATCCCAAAGTCTGAGCGAAATTCATTGGGGTCCCAAATGTTTTGCACAAATCGCTTAATCTCTGGGGCAGTTAGGAGCCCTAACAGGTGATGGGATCCTGTATCGTGCGGTATGCGTTGGATGCACTTCGATGTGAGCGACGCCCTTTTTTGAACCATCCATTCATAGGAATCGTAAAATTCAGGAAATTGTCTGAGCTCATTTTCGTCCCATGCATCGATTGCAAAAAAAGGAATCATTCCAACACAAGAGCGGATAGGGACCTTTTCTGTCCGTCCATCTGGGTGCTGCAAATGACTATAGAAAAACCCATCTTGCTCATCCCACATATCATACTGGCGCCAATACCCATATCTCATAGCAGCTGTAACAAAGATAAAGTGCTGAAAGAATTTAATGCCCAGTCCCTCATAAATTCTATTTTCTTTGGCCAAAGTCAATGCGATGCGCATCAGATTTAAACAAAATAAACTGATCCACCCCGCACCATCTACCTCATCCAATAAATATCCAGGGGGCAACTTTTGAGACCGATCGCTAAACGCTACATTATCCATTCCCAAAAATCCACCTTCAAAGACGTTGTTCCCTAGGCTATCTACTTTGTTAATCCACCAAGAAAAATTGAGAAGCAGTTTATGAAAACATCGCTCTAAAAATTCGTAGTCCTTTTTTCCCGATTTTTTGAATTCGAGTTCAAAAATCTTCAAAAGTGTCCAGGCTTGAATCGGAGGATTGGTATCGCCAAACTCCCACTCATAAGCAGGAATGGCCCCATTGGGATGCTGAAATTGGTCGAATAACAAAAGCCACAATTGGTGTTTTGCAAAATCTATATCGACAAGCGCATAGGTGAGCGCATGAAAAGAGAGGTCCCACGCAGCAAACCAAGGAAATTCCCACTTATCCGGCATAGAAAAAATGCGATAAGAAACGATGTGTCGCCAGTGATAATTGCGAATCCATCGATGTGAATCGGGAGGGGGCTTTTCTGGATTATCTCCCTGAAGCCATCTTCCCACATCATAAATATAGACTTGCTTATTCCAGATCATCCCAGAAAATGCTTGACGCTGCACCGATTTCTCTTCTGGAGTTGCCTCTTTGGGATGAATGCTTTCGTAAAATAGATCCGCCTCTTTTTTCCTTAAAGCAATCACAGACTCAATGTCATCTAAAGGTCGTTGCATTTTCTGCGGAGTCAAACGCAAATAAACTACAACGCTTTGCTTTGCTGCTATATTTGGGAAGAAATAGTCTAAAGTCGCCTTAGTGCCTATTTTTTGCGGATTTACCGCCCACTCCTCATTTGCTATCAAATAGTTATGGAACGCATCTTTCACATAGGGGGTTTCATTAGGTTCATTCCAAAGAGCCATATGATTGGAATCGTTATTGGTGAATAGGGGAGTTGCGTTAGGCGATCCATACAAGTAGCGGGGACCTAAATGATAGTCAAAGATCAAAGATCTGGGAGGGGCCAATTTTGTGTCATCGGCCACAAGGCATAAAGTATTACCCTCCTCCACCCGAATCTCAGGATCTTGTGCCCGCACAGCGCCCCAGCTCCACTGGTTGCGAAACCAAAGGTGAGGCAAAATATGCAAAGGAGCGGGGGATGGTCCTCGGTTGATTGCTTCAATTCGAATACAGATATCTTCTGGATCTGCTTTCGCATATTCTATAAAAATATCAAAATAACGATCTTCGTCAAAAATACCCGTATCGATCAGCTCGAATTCTCGATCTTGTGTGTTCCTTTTTTGGTTTTCTTCTACGAGGCGATCGTAAGGGAAGGGGCTTTGTGGATATTTGTATAAGTACTTAAGATAGCTGTGGGTTGGGGTGGCATCGAGATGGTAATAGATCTCTTTTACATCTTCTCCGTGATTGCCCTCATAGCAATTAAGACCAAACAACCTCTCTTTCAAAATGGGGTCCACGCCATTCCAAAATACAGGTGCAAATAATAGAACTTGAAAGCGATCGGAAATTCCGGCAATCCCGTCTTCGTGTCTTCGATAAGCTCTTTTTCTTGCATGATCGTGAGGAAAGTAGCTCCAAGCGTCGCCATCTGCACTGTAATCCTCTCGGACAGTTCCCCACCCCCTCTCAGAAACATAAGGGCCCCACTTATCCCAAACGAGCACTTTGCTTGTCTGACCACGACCCTCTTTATCGAGCCTCTCTTGCTCTGGATTCATTGTCCCTCCGCATAAGCTAAAGCGCCAAGCAAAGCTGCGCGATCGTTGAGGATTATTTTAATGGGAATAGATGCTAGTAGCTGTTGAAATCGCCCTTTATTGACAAAAGAGGACATAAAGGAGCCTTCCTGCATTTTTTTTACTATTTGAGTCACGATTCCTCCTCCAATATAAAGACCTCCTAAAGCCAGCATCTTCAAAGCCAAATTTCCAGCTTCCGCCCCATAAAGAGAGACAAACCAATCCAAGGCATGCTGGCATGCTGGATCTTTTTTTTCGGCCCCCCATTTAGAAATCACTTTAGCAGGATCGCTATGCTCGATCTCCTCTTTCACTACGGAGTGCAATGTATATTTCTTGGAATCGATCAGAAATTGAAAAATCGCATAAAGCCCAGGCCCTGAGATCACCCGCTCGTAGGACACATGAGAGATCTTGGCTCTTAAATAGTTCAATAACTCGATTTCCATCTCATCGCGCGGGGCAAAGTCGGTATGCCCTCCTTCGCAAGCAAAAGGACGATGCACCTGCCCATCCCAATACAAACCAGCCTCGCCTAAACCCGTACCTGCAGCAATAAGGGCTTGATTGCCCGCTTGAACAACTCCCTGATTTAAAACGCAAAACTCCTCTTTGCGTAGCACCAGCAATCCATAAGCATTGGACTCCAAGTCATTGAGGAGATACACAGCTGGGATATGCGCGACCTTGCCCAACTGTGCAGCATCTACAATCCAAGGCAAATTAGTCGCTTTGCAAACCCCATTGCGCACAGGCCCTGCAATTCCAAAACAGGCTTTTTCTACCCGTCTTCCTTGCAGATACGATAAAACAATCTCTTCGAGTCCTTTGTAGTTGCGGCTGATAAACTTCTTCTCCTCACCCACCTCTTTACCCTGTTCAAATAAAGCCAACCGAGTATTTGTTCCGCCGATATCGCCCACAAGTATCATGGATTCCCCTTTTTTTGCATTGAAGCAAAAGTACGCTTTTTTTTCTTCCCTTGACGAGAAGAAAAAGAGCTTTCATTCTAGAAGCTATACACAAATGAGTTCAAAAGTTGGTTTTGGGCAACGCGAAAGCTGGCGAAATTCCAACTTTTGAACTCATTTGTGTATAGTGAATCGTCAGGAGAAATTTATGAATCAACAACCGGACATTGGCAAAAAAAAGGCCCTTGAACTTGCGATTTCCCATATTCAGAAACAATTTGGGGAAGGGGCCATTATGGCTCTTGGCAAACATTCTGCAGCTACCAATGGAGTCAGCGTCATCAAAACAGGCGCGATTTCCCTGGATCTTGCCCTAGGAATCGGTGGAGTGCCCCGAGGGCGCATCATCGAAATTTTTGGTCCCGAGTCTTCGGGTAAATCAACCCTTGCAACCCACATTGTCGCCAATGCGCAAAAAGCTGGGGGGCTTGCAGCTTATATCGATGCGGAACACGCACTAGATCCCATGTACGCTGCCAAAATTGGGGTAAATATCGACGATCTGATGATCTCTCAACCAGATAACGGAGAAGAGGCCCTCAACATCGCTGAAATGCTTGCCCGTTCTAATGCTGTAGATGTGATTGTCATCGACTCTGTGGCGGCGCTCGTTCCCAAATCGGAGCTTGAGGGGGAAATCGGAGACCAATTCATGGGGCTGCAAGCGCGCATGATGTCGCAAGCTCTGCGAAAACTGACCGCCACCTTATCTCGCAGCAATACTTGTGCGGTTTTCATCAATCAAATCCGCGAAAAAATTGGCGTCATGTTTGGCAACCCTGAAACGACCACTGGGGGAAGAGCTCTCAAATTTTACGCCTCTGTGCGCTTAGATATCCGCAGACTCAACGGCATCAAATCAAATGACAACGCAGCGGACATTGGCTCGCGCGTCAAAGTTAAGATTGTGAAAAACAAATGCGCCCCGCCTTTTCAAGCAGCTGAATTCGACATCCTTTTCAACGAAGGGATATCCCATCTCGGTTCTCTCATCGATGTAGGCGTGGAGCAAGGAATCGTTGAGAAAAAGGGGACCTGGTTTAGCTACCAATCCCATCGCCTAGGACAAGGAAGGGAAGCTGCTCGAGAAGAGCTCAGAGGAAACCCTAAGCTTGCAGAAGAAATTGAAAAGGCTATTTATGCCAAACTTTCAGGTAAAAAAGTAGCTCCCGAAGCACCCACACCTGTCTGATCATCCCAATGCTCTGGCGGGCAATACCGCCAGAGCCAACTCACAACCCCCTCAAAATCTTGGTTCCAAAGCCCCAAACGCTTCAAAGAGGTGGAAAAGTCCTTCATTTCCGAGGAAAATAGGCGCTGAGCCTCACTCCTACCACAAGCTTTTGCAATATTGATAGAGTCTACACCATCTTGCAGATCATCTAGCAAATCATCTGCAATCTGAAAAGCCATTCCCAGATGATTTGCACAAGACTTCACCTCATCCAAAAGATCCTTGCCGCCCCCGCCAAATAACCAGCCAAAAACAAAAGCAATCTCAAACAACGTCACTGTCTTTTGGTAGATGATCTTACGAATTGTGTCTAGCTGTGCATTAGGAGGGCTTAAATCGAGAAATTGTCCATTCGTGGCACCCTGAATACCCGCGCAACGAGTCGCAGCCTCTAAACACAAAATAGCCACCTCTTCCATGCCCTTTTGGCAACACCGGTGGATTCCCCCATACCCCTCAGCAATGAGTACATAGCTTGCTAATATAGCGGTGCTCTCTGAAAAAGCCTTATGCAGGGCTGGCCGCAAGCGCCTTACGTCATCGTTATCCATGCAAGGCAAATCATCTGCGATTAACGATGCCGTATGAAAACACTCAACGCTTAGAGCCACTTGGACGACATCCCTCTTGCCGCCCAAAGCATTGCCAATCATTAAAACTAAAATGGGGCGCAAGCGCTTGCCTCCATTCATCAGCGCATACTCGCAAGCATCGCGAAGCGCTCCCTTTTCGCCCATGTTCTCGATGAGTTGCTGCAGTGCAGTCTCTACCCGGAAACGATAGCCTTCGATTGCCATAACAATTGCTCTAAAATATGAGGTTTAACCGATTCAATGCCTTGAGAAGAAATCACGCTTTGCGCAGGGATGTGTCCTTTAATATTGACAAGAGGGTAGGAAAAACACCCCTTGCCCACCAAAGCACCCGGATTTAATACGCAGTTACAACCAATTTGCGACCCGTCGCCCACGACGCAACCAAATTTTTTCAAACCCGTATCAATCCTTTTTCCATCAACGACTACGCGCACCCCTTGTCGATCGAGGCGCAAATTGGCGCACTTCACTCCAGCTCCCAAATTGACCCCATTTCCCAAAATGGAATCTCCCACATACACAAAATGCGTCGCACACGCCTCATCGAGTAAAATCGAATGTTTTAATTCAGTGCAATGGCCAATATGACACCGATCGCCGCAAACTACATCGCCCCGAATGTACGCGCCATGTCGGATGACGCAATTTTTTCCAATGATGCAAGGTCCTTGAATAAAAACGCCCGGTTCAATGATTGTGCCTGAACCTATAGAGATAGATTCTGGGTGACTTAAGAAAACCCCTGAGGGGATTTCGATTTCGATTTGATAAGAGCTTTGTTCTTTTAAGTATTTTTTTAATGAAAGCAAAGCTCCCCACACGGGCGTCTCTTCCTGCCAAAGAGCTTTGTGAGCAAACTGCTTCAAAGAGATAAAGGTTTCTGTAGATAGCATTGGGAAGGAGTATATCTCGATGCATCCACAATCGCATAGGAATATTTACTTCTCTGTATAGATTCTTCCTTTTCTTCTATCTGTGTGGAAATGTTGATAACTTCGTCGACAGCAGTGGAGAAGAAAAGTCGTTCATAACTTGTTGGCAAAGTGTCTATAACTGACCGGTTGTGAACAGAGCGGCAGTATTTCGACAAATCATCGACAAGTTTTGAACAAGATATCAACAATCAAAGGCGCATGCCGAATTGATTTCCAGATTCGTAGCGCTTTAGGCCTCGGTAAAAAACGAAAAACGCGAGAAAAAAGAAGCCCAAGGAGCTCCCGAGCAAGCTCAATAATTTTGCCCAAGAAAAGCTACGCAATAGTTCGACCGGCATGTAACCGATGAGGCCTGCAGGAATCAATGTAAACATCACCAGCTGCAAAGTTCCTGAGTAGATATTAGTGGGGTATAGAGCGAATAAAAAAAGCGAGTCGCAATAATTTTTGGACACGGTTTCAATAGATCCAAACCAAAAGACTAAGCTATGGGCAATGATACCAAAAGCTGTGAACACCAAGCAGCCGCATAGCATTCCTATTAACAGCAAAGAAATGGTGGAGACGGTTGCCAAATTTCCAAGCAGTATTAGGATGAAAGAGGTCATTAAATGTCCCCATCCTTTTGAAAGGGATTTAGATCCAGCCAAATGGAGCAAAATATTTTTAGGTTGCGTCATAAAAGAGTCCAAATCCCCATTGAGGATGATGCGGGAAAGTTGTCTTACGCCTCCAAAGCAAATCTGCATGAGACCGTAGCCACCCATACCCATCGCGTTCAATGCGATCAGATCTTGCATGGTCCACCCTGAGATTTGCTTAAATTGCCTAAAAAAGATCCACCACATCAAAAGAAAGATGAGGTTATTCAAAACCATTAAAGCAGACTCTAAAAGAAAAGCGCTTCGAACGCTGATGGAGGCTCGAATGCTCGTGTGGAGAAGGGCGCGAAAAAAGCGCAACGTTTTCAAAAAGTGCATTTGTGTATATTACCCCCCCTCGACATTGACGATGCGCAAACCCTTTCGATAAAGAATCATTAAGAGGGCGTAACCTGCAAATCCCCAGCATAATAAAGAGGCGGCGATTTGTAAGACATGGCCATAGGTAAATTCGATAGCCAGAGCGCTTCGATCCCCCAAGATGGCGGGAAACGGGGTGAAATGGGCGATGTTTTGCAGCCATTTTGGATACACTACAAGAGGTAGCATCAACCCTCCCAAGGTGAACAGCAGTTTTTCCCAAACCCAATGAATCGGCTCGACCTGTTGCATCCAAAATGTGCAAATACCCACTAGCATTTTAAATACCACCCCCACAACGCCCGCCAATAGGCCAAGCGCTATAGCAATGAAAAGACCATCCCATCCAAAAGGCGCTGTATCTACCCGAGCCCAAGTGAAAAGAAAGGTCACCGCTCCTAAAACCACCAGGCGAGCGCATAATGTACCCAACCCCTCCATAAATATGGCCAAAGGATAAGAAATGGGTCTTGGCAAAAGATACGCGAGCCGTCCGCTACGCAAATCCTCCGCTATATCTTCTTGCACATCAGGAAGGGCAATGAGAACCCACTCATTGAATGCGATATACCAAAGTAGTTGATCTGGCAATAGATGGATGGCGTCTGTTTTTGTGGCAGCAACTTTCCATAAATGGGCAAAAATGACCAAGCAAGTGATCAAAAAAATGCTCAACCCAATCAACGCTTTGTAATTGCGCAGCGCGTGGATGAAAGAAAAGTGGAAAACCGCTAGATATTTTTTAGTCATGGCAAGCGGCTTCGTACAAAGTGCGGATAATCTCTTCCATCGAAGGATCCTCAATAGTTACATCTTTTAGGGTGGTAAGCTTCAAAGCCTCGTGGATCACTTGATCAATCGGCGTATCAGCTAAATTTACCTCGCAAACGAAGTGGTAGTTCGCATTTTCCATAATCCGCAGACCCGGGAGCTTCAAAGGAAGTGTTTCCTCATCTGTTGTCAAGTTTAAGATCTTTTTTTTGATGTAGGTCTTTTTAAGTTCTCGCAGCGCACTATCGAGAACGATGGCTCCCTTGTCTAAAACGATCACGCGATCGCACACCTGTTCAATATCTGCAGTATCGTGGGATGTCAGAAAAAGAGTTGTTCCATGATCTTTGGATAGCTTATTGAGCAATCCGCGAATTTTGAGCTTTGCGTTGACATCCAATCCGATAGTTGGTTCATCCAAGAACAAAATCGGGGGATTGTGCAGCAAGCTTGCCACAATTTCGCAGCGCATTCTTTCGCCCAAGGACAGCTGGCGCACAGGCTTATGAAAAAAGGGAGTCAGATCGAAGGCCTCCACTAAAGCATCCAACTGATTTTTGTAAAAAGCAGGTTCAAGATCGTAAATTTTGGAGAGCAAATCAAAAGTATCTGATGGGGGAAGGTGATACCATAACTGCGTTCTTTGTCCAAACACAGTCCCAATTTGATATCCAAGTTTAGAACGTTTTTCCCAAGGGACCAACCCCAACACCTCGATGAAACCCGAGGAGGGGTGTAAAATGCCGGTGAGCATTTTAATCGTGGTAGATTTTCCGGCTCCATTGGGCCCAATGAAAGCCACCCTCTCTCCCCGAGAGATGGAAAAGGAAATCTCTTGAATGGCTGCAACCTCGGTGACTTTCGAACAAACCAGCCCTTTCAAAGCTCCCAAAATGCCTGGAAAGTTTTTGCGCAGCAAAAACTTTTTAGATAGATGCTGAACTGTGATGACTTTTTGCGAATGAGGCATACTTTACCTGAGAGCTATATACACAAATGATCCAATATTAATACTTGGACGGATTTCTTGGGTGTTGCTCAACAAATTTTGCAACAGATGAAGGTAGATCGCAAGTGATCGTGTGTGAATCTACGAAGTCGTCAATATGCCGATCTCCTCTTTGCTGTGTTTTGTAACCGGGAAGAAGAGAATGTCGTTGAGGTATTGAGAACAAATCAAATCCACAAGCCTTTCTGTTTCCCAGTAGCTTAAATTGTATTTTCTTACAATGGGCTCTTCAATTCCAATATGGACAATTTCGTGAAGAAGAACTTCATAACCGGCCGAGCGCTTAAAACCACCGCTGGGAGTTGTGAATAAAAGAACTGTACCTTTTTGGGGATCACAATCACCGCCAGGACCATACAAAGTCAAGACAACCTCGTACGTTTCCATGAGATTGAAGCCCCAATTTTCTTTGAGAGCGGCTAATTTTTCTAACCCCTGCGTTATAAGCGGCCCCCATTCTTTCAAGTTCCGCAGACTACAGTCATATTGAGATGCGCTATAAACTTCTGTAACAAACAGTTCTTCTAACTCAGGTCTCTCTGCGTCTGATAAAGCTCTTGGATTTTGTTGCAAGATTGCAAAAATTGGGTGTTCCGGAAGGGCTACCTGATATCCATTTTCTTTGAACCAAGGTAATTGGGGGTATAATTTTTCGATGTAGGAAAAGGCTTCTTGTGGTGTCTGTGGCCGAAAGATCAGTATGGGGCGTTCGCTTGCAGACAGAAAGTGGATGCAGAAAAAGAAAGATAAAAAAAACAACTTGGCGACACATAAAAATACCATGAACCGGGCGCCCAGTATAATCTCTCCGATTTTTTTGTAAAAGCCTATGAGGGTCCACCGCCCGTTTCAGTTCGCGGCCCCCAGAACCTGAATATAACTGCGATCAGACCGAGGAATTTGCCTTAAGTTAGAGTAAACCGACGAAAGAGCTTGTTTACCAACGATTTTCTTTAAATATTCTTAACGAAATTTGCGAAAAAAAGGATCCGCGCGGCCGCTTCCATTCTCAGGAAAGGGAAGCTCTTCTCTTTTTTTCCTTTCCTTAGGCGGATTGTTTTTTGCCTTTTTTAAAATCTTTTTTGCCAGCATTTCCTTAATTTCAGCATGCCTGGGGATAATTAGAACTTTGCTGCTACGTGATAGAATCTGGCTAATTGAAATCCCCAAGTTTCAGCACTGTTACAGAAATTTGCGAATAATTGCTCAGCAGACTCCCCTGTTGGGAAAGAAATCACTCCCGCATTTGGATCATATAGCATAGAGGTATCTCCACCTTTTATATAACATATAGAGTGCCCGCATTCTTCTAATTTTTGATTTTCTGTAGGACGCAACATTCGTATGAAATAAAAACCATTTTTTAATGCCCTCAAACTAAGACGAAGAGCTTCAGAGCTCGTAAGTGTAGAGAGACGAATTTGCGACGAGCAAAAATCAGTTTTCAGCGAGAAAAAATTTAATAGAGCTGCAACTTTATTTCTATGATGATCAACTGCGGTATCGGGTTGTCGAATTTCAATTGTGTTAAACGCGGCTTGTAATTCTCTCATAGACCTTGAACTGCAGTGACACTGCGGCTCCAAGTTGCCTGCAACCTTTTCCGCTAGCAATACCTCTTGCGCATTTCTCGTCTCTTGGACAGCTGCACGAACAGAGCGCATACACTTATCCAAAAATGTGAGTGTCATCGCTGAACAAGTTCCTCCTGTTAGGACAGAGACGATTGCTTTTTCGTTAAAATGAACTCCACGAGGATTAGTAGCATTCAATCGTTTGATGATCTCTTTTACGCGTTGATAACGAACTCTTCTATTGCATCCCACTTGATTTCCTGCAAAAACCTCAAGAGGCGGCACCGCAAAAGTTAAAGGGATTGAGGATTTTTCTAGCGTTGCTGACATAAAAAGCCGATTTTTGTACAAATGTTATAACAAACAGGATATTGTTTTAATATTAAAATTAAAAATTTATATACCATTTTTATTTACAAACGCGGTAATCCAATCCACTAACACAGAGTCGAGCCAATAAAACCCATTGTTCTCTTTTGAGCGGCCTAAATACCCCATATGCCCCCCTGTGTCTTCAGCACCTTGATCTTGACATCGAAAAGTTTTTTTTTTAGACTCCACTGATCGTTATCAACAAAATGCGGCGCAATAGTGAGTGTCGAGATACTGTTTTCTGTTGGATATTATTTTTTTACTTCTCTTATTTTTGGTTTTGCTGCGTTAAAAATATATGAATTTTTTTTAAAGTCCTTAAAAGAGCAAAATCGATTCAAGCTTTGGTGGGCCTTCTCATCGTCCATTTTTTTGGTTTCTATGATTATTTTTTTGTTTGCGATTAGGAAGGTATGTTTTCTTTCTTAAGATGGAGTGTGATAGGTATTTACTTCCTAACATTTTGTAGAGAAGGGAGTGCTGTTGTTGATTGTTCTGCCAACCAAATTCTCAACCGAGTACAATCAGGCAACGTGATTGAGGTATTCGATGCTTTTGAATTTGTTGGGAAGGAATTACAACAAACAGAAAAGCCCTTCGCAGAAGCTCAAAAATTTTTGCAGGCATTGATTGATGCAATCAATACTCAGTATGGGATGTCGCTGACCAAACAAGATGCTTGCCGGCTGATTCAAGAACGCGTACACCTTATCCCACTACCTCATGACTCGCGGATCATGCTCCTAACAGTACTTCGCGTCGTTGAACAAGGAGAAAATGTTATCACTGTAGCTTCGGATGACTTGTGTTCTCAAGAGGCACAGGCGCGTATTTTCAGACGTGGATTATATTGGCCGTGGGAGTGGAACTGGTTTGGACTAAACCAAAAAGGGCATAAATTGCCTCAGGCGAGCTCGTCTACATCATTACGTGATGTGGAGTTTGTGTTACCGCCGAAAATGTCTGCTGGGTTCATGTGTGCATTAGGAGGAGCTTTGCTCTGCATCATTCCTGGGGGGCAGGGAGTCGGATTAACTCTTATCGGAACTGGTATTGGGCTTGCTTTAGATGGAATGGCCAATGGGGAGCGTCCTTATTATGTTGATATAGCTCCTCCAGCTCCTGGCGCTTCAGAGCGGTGAATGGTTCAAATTTTTTTTTAACCACAGAGATCACAGAGCACACAGATTTCAATGGTCAAGATATAGGCCCAAGAAAAAGCGACAAAAATCCATGGCGCCGATAAGGAGACCGCTTGTTCTTTAGGCGGGATTATGAAGACGGTAATCGCCTTCGCAAATAGTGTGCTGGGGCGAACTGCTAGAGGGCGCGACAAGCGGCTCTTACATCGCATGATAGGAGAAAAATGTCATGTGAATGACGTTGAGAAGAAAATGGCAAAGAATAGCGCTTTCAATTTTGCCAGAAATCAAATACACGCCCCCATAAAGCAGACCGGCAAGAAAAACAAATGCTAAATTCTGTAGGTTTGGACTCCAATAAATGTGCGCTGCTGTGAATAAAATGGAAGTTGCGATGAGAGCGAGCTCTTTGCCCAATCTAATGTTTGCAAAATACTTATACAGAGTTGATTGGATGAAGCCTCGATAAAATCCTTCCTCGGGGATAGAAGTTAAAAAGAAATTGCTTAGAGTTCGAGCTATTGCAAAAGTCGGCAATTTAAAGTGCCAACGAGTTGACCCCGTCAAAGTTGCAAGGATAGCTAAAACAGCGATGCCAGCGCACCCAATGAGCGACCCTTTGATGACAGCTTTCCAATCCTGACTATTTCTAGCGAGCACAACTACAAAAGCTAAAGGGAATAACCCGATAAGAGAGCCTTCTAAACCCACTGCAAATTTAGGGGTCAAGAAAAATGGAGTATAACCAGGTAAGAGGCGCATTTTTAAGAGAGCGCTGAAAGACACAAGAAGAACAAATAAGACAATAGATGGCTTTTGATTGTAGAATGTCCATAATGATAACAATGTAATTATGAAGATTAATCCAATCCAGTTTATGTTTCCGCCAATTAGACCGAAAAGCAAACTGATTCCGAGAAGGGTTCCCCAAAATTTAGGGTCTCGAAAGATCCATAGACTTAAGAACGAAGCTCCTAAAAAAATGAAGGCGCATAGAGTGATTAAGGGCATTTGGAGAACCTCTTTCGACGCTTCAGCTTCGTTGGTTTGTGCATATTTTGGCTATTTTGGGATTTTTTTACATTTCATCGTAGAAATCTACTTCTCGAAAAACTTGACGATCTCCCTCTGGTTGAACTATTTTACGGCTAAGTTGTTTAAAATCTTTTTTCCCAATATGCTTTAGTCGCCCCTGAAGTAACCCGCTTTTCTCTATAGAAAACGTTCGAAAATCCAAGATATTTTTTGCAGGTTTTGATATTATCTTTTGTTTCAAAATCGAGAAAATCATCATGAAACCAAAA
>JAKAFF010000165.1:1540-3070 GCA_021818045.1 bacterium | reverse complement strand
CCGACAAGCCATGGGATGGTGAGATACCAGCCGACGGCTTTTAAATTGAGGTTGTGTTGGGAAAGGAAGTAGCCTGGCAGCCAAAGTGTTGCAAAAAAGAGGAGATACCCGAAGGCAAAATAACCGATGTTATTGGCGACGAGCGCTGGATGGGTTAGGATGAAACGCCAACTGATGGGGGTCCCTTTTTTGGTATCTGCGAGAGGGGGAGAGATATAGTGTTTTTCGGCCTCATTGACGAAGGGGCACTCTTCGGGCGTATCGCGAAATAGCCAATACCAAGCAAAGGCCCAGATGATACCGACAAAGCTGATGATAAAGAACATGGCTCTCCATCCGAAATCGGCCACGAGGTAAGAGGTAAGGGGTGCTCCAACGACAGCGGATAGGGGAATAGCGACGAGTCCTAAAGAGAGAGCGCGTGCTCTTTCTCGAGGAGAGAGCCAATTGCTAATGGAGCGCGTCATGGCGGGAAAGTGAGGGCCTTCGGCAACACCTAGCAAAAAGCGCAGCAAAATAAAGCCCCAAAAACCAGACGCAAGGCCTAAAAAGGCAACGCACAAAGACCAGGCGACAGCTGCCAGAGGCCACACGAAGCGTGCTCCCCACAGATCGACCAAAAATCCTCCGATCAATGTGAGAAGGATGTAACCGATGCCGAAGGCGGAGAGGATCATGCCGAATTGCGTATCTGTGAAGTGAAATTCCTGCTTGAGTGGATCGATCACGAAGGAGATCGCAGATCTGTCGATGAAGTTGATCAAGGTGATAAAGAAAATGAGGAATGCGACCACCCATCGATAATTCGTTCTGGCGGTTTTCAAAATAGCTGTCATACAGGACTTCCTATGAAGAGGGTTAAGCAAAATGATAATGTAAAAAGCGTTAGAAGCAAAGCGCTTCCCTGAAGTACAAAAATCAGTTCCAACGGATCTTTAAAAGAGAAAACTTTGCGGATGAGGGGAACTGCGCCTAGAGAGATTAGCGAAGTGAGGCTGACTAGAGTCGGGATTCGCGAATAGAGGGGAAGCAACAAAGGGATCAAGCTGGCGATCAAAATGGCGACAGTGTACTCGATTGCGCCGAAAGTGCGCCCAAAGCGGGCGACGAGAGTATTTTTATGAGCGATCCGATCGCTCCTTTCATCTCTTAGATTATTGGCGATGAGGATAGCGCAAGAAAGACAGCCGGGAATGAGGCTTGCGATCCAGACCGCAGGATGTAGAGTGCTTGTTTGTAGAAAATAGGTGCCGACAGTGGCCACTGGGCCAAAAAAGACGAGGACGAGGATCTCTCCGAGCCCCAAGTATCCCAATGGTTTAGGTCCTGCCGTATAAAAGATGCCGAAAATGACACAAAGAGCTGCCAAAGGAAGGCTCCAAAGACCTGCTTGGATCATAAGCGGAATGGCGATCACCAGGGCTAAAACAAAGAAGATGACAGTTGCCAAAAGCATCGATTGTGGTGAGACCCATCCCTCTAGCGTGGCTCTTTTCGGGCCATTTCGCAAGGCAGTATCAGCGCCATTCA
>JAKAFF010000165.1:0-1530 GCA_021818045.1 bacterium | reverse complement strand
TGGCAAAATTGGTGCCGATTTGGATGAGAAGGGAAAAGAGAAGAGTGAGAACAAAAGTGGGGAAATGGACCGTTGGAAAAGCGAGGGAAGCTCCTATGAAAACGGGGCTGCTGCCGGCGATCCAAGTCTTGGGTCTTGCGGCCCAAAAATAGGCCTTAAGCGCGCTTGGGGAATCGGGCAAAGTTCGCAGCTCGTTTTTCATTAAAGGCATTACGCCCCTCCTGGCTCTCTTCAGTCATGTAGTAAAGCATCGTTGCATTGCCGGCGAGTTCTTGGAGTCCCGCCTGTCCATCGCAATCGGCGTTTAAAGCAGATTTTAAGCAGCGAATGGCCATTGGAGACATTTGCAAAATTTCGCGACACCAACTGAGGGTCGTTTCCTCTAGTTGTGAGTAAGGGACGACGCAATTGACAAGACCCATTTCTAACGCTTCGGTAGCATTGTATTTACGGCAAAGAAACCAAATTTCCCGCGCCTTTTTTTGTCCCACAGTGCGGGCAAGGTATGCTGCGCCGAAGCCTCCATCGAACGAGCCTACGCGGGGCCCTGTCTGACCGAAAATGGCATTATCTGCTGCGATGCTCAAGTCGCACACCACATGAAGCACATGTCCCCCTCCAATGGCGTAGCCTGCGATCATAGCGATGACGGGTTTGGGGCAAGAGCGGATTTCTCGTTGCAAGTCGAGCACATTGAGTCGATGGGTCCCTTGTAGATCTGCATAACCGGCATGGCCGCGGATTTTTTGATCTCCTCCCGAACAAAACGCCTCTTTGCCCTCGCCTGTCAAAATGATTGCGCCGATGGATGGGTCATTGCGTGCATCGCTTAATGCGTGGCGCATCTCTTCGACCGTGAGGGGGCGAAACGCATTTCTCACTTCTGGGCGATTGATGGAGATCTTGGCGATCCCCTCTATTTTGTGGTATTTGATATCTGTGTAATTTGCAGCTATTTGCCAAGCGCTCATGATGAGAGTTTCCTCCGAATTTGGAGTGCGACTTCTTGTGGATTTTCGAGGTGAACGCAGTGACCGCATCCAGCGATGACAATGGGATTCGGAGCGAGCGCTAAAAATTTCGCATCATGCTGGCCAACCAACATCCCCTCGATTTCGAACCGATGTTGATAAGACAAGCTAAAGTGCATGAAAGAGGCGGCCAAAGCTTCGATGTTGTGGTTTTTACGCATTTCGAAATTGGGTTTGTATCCTTGAAAGAGGGGTTGATCATACCACTGGCTTAGAAACTCGTCAATTGGAAGCTCAAATAATCGCTTGGCCCATAGGGAGTCGCTCTTTCTTCTCGCCACTTTTTCATCTTCTGTTTGCAGTCCTGGGTGAGTAGAAAGAAGAGTTAAAGAGGCCACCTGATGCGGGTGTTTTTCTCTATACATTAAAGCGATGCGGCCACCCATCGAATAGCCCACGAGATGAAAACGGGGGATATCAATGAGGAAATTGGGATGAAATGGGGACCTTCCATGTCCAGGCAGATCATATCCGATGCAGGTGTAATCGCTAAGATAGG
>JAKAFF010000164.1 GCA_021818045.1 bacterium | reverse complement strand
CCCGCTTGCGTAATGCTTCTTGTGTATCTTGGCTCAGCTTTCTTGAATCGCCTAACTGCATGCATCGTATGCTAACACATCAGGTGATTTTTGTCTCTTATTTGACTAGCGGGTTAATACCAGGAAAAAGGCTCAGGACCCTTTAACGCAGGGCAAAAAGAGAGTTACTCCTCGCTGCTGCGATTGGAGGCGGGCTTGCAATTTTACGAGGCGCTGCTTTTTCAAGCAGGGAAATTGATTTTTCAAGAAAAATGCAGCTATGTCAATGTACAGTCGTTTAATGCAGGAAAAATCAATGCATTTCTCGTCGGATCGCCTGGATTATTTACAGTAGAAACCCTGGCCTCTTCACAGAATTTGGGGGTGGCGCAATTGGGGATGACTTTTGATCCGATCGATGCCCGTTATCCGATCAGCACCCTTTTTTATCAAGGCGAGTTTGGTGGAAAGTTTCAGTCTCACCAGGTGAGCCTAGAGCTGGCCTGGAATTTTTAAGATGTCGTTCTCGGCGGGAGTTGAACCTGCGACCTGTCGCTTAGGAGGCGACCGCTCTATCCACTGAGCTACGAGAACGCAAAAAACGGCTCAAAAGAACCCTAAAACCAACGAAACCTGGGTCCCGTAAAGGGTCTAATATAACACATTCTTGCTTTTTCCTCTAGAACCGCATACACTGCAAAGCATGCAAGCAGATATTGGACTCATCGGTTTGGCCGTCATGGGGCAAAACCTAGTGCTTAACATGGCCGATCACGGCTTGAGCGTTGCCGTATTTAATCGGACGACGAGCAAGACAGATGAGTTTTTGGCTGGAAGCGCTAAGGGAAAAAAGATCTTCGGCGCACATGCACTGCCAGAGTTTATCGCTTTATTAAAACGCCCTCGAAAAATCATGCTGATGGTGAAGGCCGGAGAGGCGGTTGACGAGTTTATCGAACATCTAAGGCCGCATCTTGCGCCCGGAGATATTGTGATCGATGGGGGCAATAGCCATTTTCCCGATACGCAAAGAAGGTTTGAGGCGCTGCAAAAACAGGGCATTTTGTTTGTCGGTGCGGGGATCTCCGGTGGAGAGGAGGGGGCCCGGCATGGGCCGTCGATTATGCCGGGAGGAAACCCTGACGCATGGCCGCATATCAAGGACATTTTACAATCTATTGCTGCAAAGTCAGAGGACGGCCAGCCTTGCTGCGATTGGGTTGGAAGCGGGGGAGCCGGGCACTATGTAAAGATGGTGCATAACGGCATCGAATATGGCGATATGCAGCTGATTTGCGAAGCATATGACCTGCTCAAATCTGGAGGACAGACCGATTTTGCAAGCATTTTTGCTAAGTGGAACCTGGGCGCGCTCGATAGCTATTTGATCGAGATCACTGCAGAAATTTTCCGAAAAAAAGATGCGGACGGTACTTTGCTCGTCGATAAAATCCTCGACGTGGCAGGCCAAAAGGGAACCGGAAAATGGACCGGGATCGATGCGCTTGATCGGGGAATGCCAGTAACTTTAATTGGAGAGGCGGTTTTTGCTAGATGTTTGTCCGCTTTGAAAGAGGAAAGAGTTGAGGCAAGCCAGCACTATGTAGGACCTCGCTGTGCCATGAAAGTATCTCCCGAGCAGATCTCTCATGCTTTGTATGCCTCCAAAATCATCAGCTATGCGCAAGGGTTCATGTTGATGCGCACGGCCTCGCAAGAAAATAAGTGGGATCTCAATTTCGGCTCTATTGCGCTGATGTGGCGCGGCGGATGCATTATCCGTAGCAAGTTTTTGGGGAAAATTAAACAGGCGTACGATCAAAATCCAAAGCTCATGAATTTGCTGTTGGATCCTTTTTTTGAAGGGGAAGTGAGCCGCTGCGTGGAGTCGTGGAGACAGGTGGTCTCTGAGGGTGTTTTGATGGGAGTGCCGCTGCCTTGTTTTAGCACAGCCCTCTCTTTTTTCGATGGCTATCGCAGGAAAGATCTGCCTGCAAACCTACTACAGGCGCAAAGAGACTTTTTTGGTGCGCATACCTATGAGCGTAAAGATCAACCGCGAGGCAAATTCTTCCATACGAATTGGACGGGTCGCGGAGGGGACGTCAGCTCCTCTACTTATAATGCGTAATTACTCCGCTTTGAGTACTTCCATAAACGCGCTTTGCGGAATATTGACTTTGCCAATCTCTTTCATCCGCTTTTTGCCCTCTTTTTGCTTTTCCCAGAGCTTGCGTTTGCGGGTGATGTCTCCACCATAACATTTGGCGGTGACGTTTTTCGTAATAGCGCTGATCGTTTCGCGGGCCACGATTTTCCCGCCGATCGCCGCTTGAATGGGCACTTTGAATAGCTGTTGAGGGATCACCTCTTTGAGTTTGGCACAGATGGCGCGTCCTTTGTGCTCCGCTTTTGTGCGGTGGACAAGGCATGAAAAGGCATCTACAGGCTCTTCATTGACCCGGATTTCCAGTTTGACGATATCGCTTTGCGCATACCCTTCGGGTTCATAATCGAATGAGCCATACCCCCGTGTCACCGATTTGAGTTTGTCATTGAAGTCGGTGATGATCTCGTTCATGGGGAGTCGGTAGGTGAGAAGGAGTCGGGTGGCAGACATGGTCTCTGTTTTGAGCAGCTCTCCGCGCTTTTCCATGCCGAGATTCATGATGGCGCCCAAATATTCCGATGGCGCCATGATGTGCACTTTGACCCACGGCTCTTCTACAAAGTCGATCCGGGCGGCATCTGGATAGTGAGCAGGATTGTCGATGGAAAGGGTAGAACCGTCATTGAGCGTCACTCGATAGATGACACTTGGCGCCGTGGTGATGACGTCCATGTTGAATTCGCGAGTCAGTCTTTCAAAGACGATCTCGAGATGTAATAGCCCTAAAAAGCCGCAGCGAAAACCAAAGCCCAGCGCTAAGCTGCTCTCTTGCTCTACATGCAGCGCAGAGTCGTTGAGCTGTAATTTCAAAAGACAATCGCGCACTTGTTCAAAATCGGAAGAATCAACCGGATAAATGCCAGCAAATACGACAGGCGCAATCGTTTTGAATCCAGGGAGGGGAGTGGATGCTGGATTTTTGTGGAGTGTAATTGTCTCCCCAAT
>JAKAFF010000163.1 GCA_021818045.1 bacterium | reverse complement strand
GATAGGAGCAGACAGCTTTCCAATCGAGCGCAGAACCTAAAAAGCCATGAAAAAATACAATCGGCAACGAAGCTCTTTGAGAAAACACCGTATGGGCTAAAGATGACATGCAGAGATTGCTTGTTGTTGTCGATGATTCACGTATCTATCGGTGGTCAGCTCTACGAGTGCTGATTGTCCGCTCTTTAAAGCCTCTTCAATATCTGCAAATGCGTAGTAGGGGAGGTGATACATATGAGCTGCGGGTGCGAAATGATAGTCGTGGTGCGCTGCCCAAAGAGACTCAAAATGGGGATTTTGTGCAATCGGCAGATGATGAAAGATGCCGCCGCCAAAATTATTAAAGATCAGCAAAACGGTTGGATATTTTGTTTTGTTGAGAAGCGGCAAAGAATTTAAGTCATAGAGCGCCGTCTGATCGCCGATGATTCCCAAAATTGGCATCTCTTCGGCAAGGCCTGCAATCGTTGCGATATTGCCATCGATGCCACAGAGGCCCCGATTGGCAAAAAATCTGCGGCATTTTTGAGGAAACAAGAAATGATCTGCGTCTCGAATTGGCATCCCATTTCCCAGGAAAATTCCCACATGGCCTAAGTCGATCTCGTTGAGGTGGCGCATCGCGTTTACCTCTGTCATCGAGCTTGACGTTGGGAATAAAACTTGCGGAGATTTCCACAACTCAAGCCACTGAGGATCTGATGGGGCATCGAATGTGGCGCAAAATTCAGGGATATCGGATTGGATGCGCTCTGTCAGAATATGCTCTGGGTCTTGCAGGGCGCAGTAGGGGCTAACATGAACTAGCTGTGTCTGAATTGTTTTGAGCCAACCGAGCAATTTTTTTGAAGTCATCCTCTCGCCGAAGTGGAGAACGAAATCGGGTGTTGGTTTATCGAGCCAATCGAAATAGCGCACCTCTTCATCTGTTGGAAAGCAACGGGCATTGGAGAGGATATCTGCGCAAATGGGCCAGCGCAATCGTTTAGCAAGATGCAAAATGGGGTGGATGTCTTCTGCCTGCGGAAGTTTTCCCACTATAATCAGTCCTTTAGAGTGCGTCACCTCTAGTGGTTTTGCATGCAGGCGAGGCAAGCGCAAGCGAAGGATGGGAACAGAGGGCGGTGAGATCAAAGGGCGATATAGTGGCTCATCGAAAGGGCAATTGATATGGACAGGTCCTGGTGTACTTTTGCAAGCATGAAAGTAGGCCTGATTTGCAATCGAGCGCACATAGGCAGCGTCTACAGTGAGTGGCAAATCGGCTTGCCAGCGGACAAATGGGGTAAAGATTTTGACCTGATCTGTCGTTTGATGAGCGCTGCAATCGCGCAGCATCGGAGGGCGATCGGCTGTTAAAAAGATGAGGGGAATGTGGCTGTGATGGGCCTCCATGATAGCGGGGAGAAGATTGCCAACCGCAGTTCCAGAAGTGACAATGATCGCAGTTGGGGAGCTGGTTGCTTGACTCATGCCTAAGGCGTAAAATGCAAGCCCCCTTTCGTCGTAGTGGATATGTAAATTTGCTTTTGGGTGATTTTTGATAGCAATGACAAGAGGAGAGGAGCGCGACCCTGGGGCCGTGCAAAAGTGTAAAACCCCCTGTTCGATCAAGTGCTCAATGAGTAAAAATTCCATCATAGAGGGCCAATTTATGGTTCAACTCTTCCCATTCTAGAGTGGGATCAGATCCTTCGACGATGCCAGTTCCAGAGTATAAAGTCACCCATTTCCCCTCGATCTTACAGGAGCGAATGGCCACAATCCATTCCGATTCAGCACCTGACATACAGCCGATGACTCCTCCGTACAGGCCCCGATCGAAAGGCTCTAACTCTTGTATCACCGACAAAGCCTGCGATTTAGGCAAGCCGCAAAGGGCGGGTGTGGGATGAAGCCTTTCGATCAAAGCCTCATCGCTGACAGGGTGTGTTAAGAGAGCACTACCTTGGCTGTAGAGGTGTTGCACATTGGCTGTTTGGTAAACAGATGGCACAGAAAAGAGGGGAGGATGTGCACAAAGAGGCGAGAGCGCATCGCACAAGTATTGGCGTACTGGGAAAAACTCGCGCAAATCCTTATCGCTTGTTAAAAGCTCTTGGGCAAGCTGTGCATCCACCTGTGGGTTGGGACCTCTTGCGCGTGTACCTGCGAGCGCCTCTGTTTCTACATGCAAAGAGCTCTTTTTAAATAGCCGCTCGGGGCTTGCTCCCAAAAACGCAGTGGTGGGCGATGCAATGCAATATACGTACGCGCCTTGAGATTTTTGTTTTAAAGCGGCCACGACAGCGAAAGGATCTGGGGCTGTTTGCAATTCTAAAATGCAGGCGCGTGCGAGCACCACTTTTTTGAGCTTGCCTTGGCTGATGAGCGATAATGCGTGGAGTACATTGTTGTGCCATGTTTCTTTAGAGGGCATGTATGTTTTTTGTACCACGCGATAAGTAGCGGCTAAGGGGAGGGGAGGGGAGAGGTAGTATGCGCTGGTTGTGGTGGAAGAGAAAAAGGGGCGCCAAGCGATTTTGCTCTCAGGCAAAGGGGAGCGTCCATTGCGATCTATCCAATAAAATTGCATCAGATGTCTTAGTCTCTCAGTACAATAGGCAGGTGGTCTTTTGTAGTGGATCTACGAATTTTGTGCAAGAAGCGCGTGGCGACTAAAATGGCGGCTTTGGCGGAACGTATTGTGGGTTGGATCTTCTCTCGTCGCTAAGTTGCACTATGCCGTCGATTACCCGGCGGGTCCCATCCCCCACATCGCCACTCCAAGATAACTAGCTCCCGGAAGAGGTAAAATGGAAATCAGTGCCCCTGCTAGTAACTCACAACCACCGATGTAACAGTTCCCGGGCAACTCAGTTTCTGCTGGGTGCGGGATGTCAGTTTGGAATTTGTCTTGGGAGTTGTTGTCCTTATTTTTCTTATTTAACCCAAACCAGTTCCACTCAGTGGGCCAGTAGAAACCGTGTAATTGTGCAGGTTTTTCATCTTGAGCTTTCGTGCAGCTAGAGTCAGATTCGAATACTCGAATTGTCTTTAAAAGTACATCTCTAGTTTCAAAGGGGATTTGTAAAATATCTAGATTTTCACGGACAAGTTTGCAAGCGCTCTCAAGAGTTAGCGCTAGTCCGTAACGAGCGT
>JAKAFF010000011.1 GCA_021818045.1 bacterium | reverse complement strand
CGATCTAGCGAGCAAGTTTTTAAGCGGGATGCTTGGAGATAAATCAAATCCTCGCTATTTCATGTCGGTCGGGTTGATCTTGACTGGAATCCTTAATCTTATGTTTGGAATGTCCTCCACTTTGTGGGCATTCATCATTTTCTGGGGTCTGAATGGAGTCTTTCAAGGATGGGGATGGCCTGGGTGTGCTAAATTGCTCACGCACTGGTATTCACAATCGGAAAGAGGACGCTGGTGGAGCGTTTGGAATACGTCGCACAACGTGGGTGGAGCGGTCATGCCTTTATTCGGCGCTTTGTGCGCGGTCTATTTGGGCTGGCGCGTTGCCATGTTTTTGCCAGGCATACTTGCGATTGGCGTAGGCCTGTTTGTGATGAATCGTTTGCGCGATACCCCGCAATCTTTGGGGTTGCCCGCGATAGAAAAATTCCGCAATGATTACACGAGTGTAGCCAAAAAAGAGCCGAATGATCTCTCTGTTAAGGAGATGCTCTGGAAATATGTGCTTACGAATCGCTACATTTGGCTTTTGGCCGTTGCCTATTTTTTGGTGTATATCATCCGCACTGCAATCAACGACTGGACGCTTCCGTACTTGATGGAAGTTAAGCACTATGGCTATGTAGAGGCCGGCAAGTGTATGGTGTGGTTTGAGGCGGGTGGGTTATTTGGCAGTCTTGCCGCTGGCTGGGCATCTGATTTGTGGTTTCAAGGAAAGAGAAATCCCGTCAATGTTCTATTTACAGTGGGCATTCTATTGTTGATCGTGACTTTTAGATATGTGGAATATGCATCGGTGCTGCTCGATTCGACGTTCGTGTTTCTCTTTGGATTTTTTATCTTTGGCCCCCAGATGTTGATTGGGATGGCAGCCGCTGAACTGTCACACAAAAAAGCGGCAGCAACTGCTACGGGGTTTGTCGGATGCTTTGCATATATAGGTGCTGCTATGGCAGGCGGACCCTTAGGCGCTGTTACCCATTTTTGGGGATGGGATAGCTTTTTATTGACGCTCATTACATGTGGTGTGCTGAGCGTTCTCTTTTTGCTTCCTCTTTGGTCTGTGAAGGTGGGCGCTCAAGTAGAGGAAACGCCGGTCTCGAGTTAAACCGAAATATCGCGCTGATCATTTATGGTATATGTCCCGCTAAACGTTCATTCTCAATTTTCGATTCTCAACTCCACAGCCTCAGTTGCTGCACTTGCGGATAAAGCAAAAAGCTTTGGCATGAGTGCACTTGCCCTGACAGATGAGGGCAATCTCTATGGAATGATCGAGTTTTATAAGGCGACCAAGGCGGCGGGAATCAAGCCTATTTTGGGGTGTCAAATTTGGATGTCTCCAGGATCGCGTTTAGAGAAAAAGCGCATTCCTGGAGTCGCAAATGGACAGCCGATTATCTTGCTCGCCAAAAATTATACGGGATATAAAAACCTTTGCAAGCTGTCGTCGATTGGGTTTCTCGAAGGATTTTATTATCAGCCGCGCATTGATAAAGAGGCGCTAGAAACGCACTGTGAAGGGCTGATTTGCTTGGCGAGTGATGTGGCACAGATCGAATGGTATCATACACTGTTTGGCGAAGATTTTTATCTCGAGGTACAAATACATCCCCTTTTGCTCGATGCGCTGTCCGAAAATTGGCTGTATCAGAAAATGCGCGATTATGAGGCAGTACAGCAAAAACACAATGATACACTCATTGAAATTTCCCAACACTTAGGGATTCCCTTGGTTGCGACCAATAACATTCATTACATTGAAGAACAAGATTGGCGTGCGCACGAAATTTTACTCAACATTCAAGCTGGAGAATCTTGTGAAATTTGGGAGCGCGATTCAGCGGGCAATCCAAAAAATAAGGTCCCTAATCCCAAAAGAGATACGACTGCGACCCGAGAGCTTTACTTTAAATCTCCGCAGCAAATGCAGGCCCTATTTGCGGATTTGCCACAGGCGTTAGCTGAAACTGTGCGCATTGCAGAAAAATGTCAATGCGATCTCGATTTTAAGACAAAACACTATCCGGTTTTTATTCCGCCTACGGTAGAGAGCCAAGTTCAAAATCCAGCAGAGCGATTAAAGGCCGCCGAAAAATTTCTGTACGATTTATGTGTAGAAGGCATTCAGGCGCGTTATACCCCCGCGACGCTTGCTAAAGTGCCAGGAACGGATCCCTTAAAAGTAGTCAAAGAGCGCTTCGAGTACGAATTTCACATCCTAACCTCCAAAGGAATGTGCGATTACATGCTTATCGTGTACGACTTTATCAATTGGGCGAAAAAACGACAGATTCCCATGGGGCCCGGCCGCGGCTCTGCAGCAGGCTCTATTATCTCTTATCTCATTGGGATTACTGATATCGAACCGCTGCGATTTAATTTGTTTTTTGAGCGATTTATCAACCCCGAAAGGATCTCTTACCCCGATATCGACGTCGATATTTGCATGGAACGCCGCCAAGAAGTGATCGATTACGTAGTGGCAAAATATGGAAAAGACAAGGTCGCGCAAATCATCACTTTTGGAACCATGAAGGCTAAAATGGCCATCCGCGATGTGGGTCGCGTCTTGAACGTGTCTTTATCAAAAGTCAATGAGATCGCAGCTCTTGTGCCAGAAGATCCAACCATGACGCTCGATAAAGCCTTTCAGCTCGATCCAGAGCTTACAAATCTCATGGAGCGCGATGCAGAGGCGCGGTCCATCCTCGAAATGGCAAAAAAAATCGAAGGTTCTATCCGCAACACCAGTACACATGCAGCAGGACTCATTATCTCCGCAAATCCCATCACCGATCATGTGCCGGTGTGCGTTGCCAAAGATTCTGAAATGTGGGTCACGCAATATGCGATGAAACCAGTAGAAAGCGTAGGGATGCTCAAAATCGACTTTTTGGGACTCAAAACCCTAACCTCTATTCAAAAGTGTGCAGATGCCGTAAGCCATAATACGGGACAGCACATCGATTGGATCAATTTGCCCCTGGATGACCACGCCACCTACGACCTTCTGAACCAAGGTAAAACGCTTGGAGTATTTCAGTTAGAGTCTGGCGGGATGCAAGATCTGGCCAAACAGTTGCATATAGACACATTCGAAGAGATTATTGCGGTTGGCGCCTTATATCGCCCAGGGCCGATGGACATGATCCCCTCTTTTATCAACAGAAAGCATGGTCGTGAGCCCATTGAGATGGATCACCCCTTGATGCAAGATATCCTCTCTGAGACTTGCGGAGTCATGGTGTATCAAGAGCAGGTCATGCAAATTGCGAGGTCTTTGGCCGGATACTCTCTTGGAGAAGGGGATGTGTTGCGCCGTGCCATGGGCAAAAAAGATAAAGAGGAGATGAATCGGCAAAGAGATCAATTTCTCAGAGGCTGTCACAAAAATGGGATTGCAGACGATATCGCAGGGCGCATTTTTGATAAGATCGAAAAATTTGCATCTTACGGATTTAATAAATCTCATGCAGCAGCTTATGCGTATTTGTCGTATGTCACTGCATTTTTTAAAGCCAACTATCCCAAAGAGTGGATGGCAGCGCTCATGACGTGCGATCGAGATGATACGACAAAACTTGCCAAATTCATTGGCGAGGCCAAAGCAATGGACATTCAGATTTTATCGCCAGATATCAATGAGGCGGCAAGCGAATTTGCTGCATCGGCGAGAGGAATTCGCTTCGCCATGTCCGGCATTAAAGGTGTTGGGCAAAGTGTTGTTGATACGATTATCCTGGAAAGACAACGCCATGGTGCTTACAAAACTCTCTATGAATTTGTCCAGCGCATTGATAAAACTCGAGTGGGCAAAAAACAGATAGAGCTCCTTGTTGATGCGGGGGCCTTTGATTTTACCCAATGGTCTCGCGATGCAATGAGAGAAAGCGTGGAAGCGATGTATGAAAGGGCGGCTCGAGACCAAAAAGAGGCGTCTCTCGGAGTACTCAATCTCTTTGCGCTGATTGAAGAGGAGACTCCTCCTTTTGTAGTCCCCCCACCGGTTGCGGCAAAGTCCACCACACTTCAATTGTTGCAAAAAGAAAAAGAGCTCTTGGGACTTTATCTTACCGGTCACCCCATGGATAGTTATAAAAATATTTTAGGCAGACTCTCTTGCGTGCCTCTATCGGAGGTGGAAATGCTGCCTAATGGGACCGTGTTCCGAGCCGCTTTTGTTGTGGAAGGCGTTCAGGTAAAAGTCTCTATGAAAAGTCAAAAGAAATTCGCCATTCTTGTCATAAGCGATGGCGTAGAGCGATTTGAGCTGCCTATTTGGTCTGATTTATTTGAAGAGAAGGGGGCTTTGTTACGAGAAAATCAATTGCTCTACGGCGTTTGCCAAGTCGATCGAAAAGAGGAGGCGTTGCAGTGGAGCTGTCGCTATTTAGATGATTTAACGACTGTCAATGAAGCGAGGATCAAAGCATGTGAAGAGGCATACGACCGGATTAAAGCCCAATCTAGGCCGTCCGAGTCCAAGTGGAAAACGTCTCCCAAAACTCCCAAAGAGAAGGCCCCCATCGTGGAAAAAGAGGAAATTAAGACCATTAATATCAAAGTAGACGCCGATCAAGTTCGGCTGAGCGACATCCTCTCATTAAAAGAAATTTTTCGGGCGCATCCAGGCAAATCTCCCATAGAGATACAGTTTTGTGCAGCGGGGAGCTCTCTTGGAACCGTACGTATCGAATCTTCATGGGGGGTAAAGGCTGCCTCCCCCCTTTTCGAGCAATTGAGAAGCAAAAATTGGCTCTTTGAGATTTGACAGAATCGCCCCCCTTGGCTTAACCTATTTCCATGATGAAAAAGATTCTACCTATCCTCGTCTCCCTTGTTGTGT
Organism: bacterium; assembly: GCA_021818045.1. Lineage (GTDB taxonomy): Bacteria > Chlamydiota > Chlamydiia > Chlamydiales > SM23-39 > REEB52. Next base: position 10,207 of record JAKAFF010000011.1, on the reverse strand, counting down.
CTTTAGGAGCTCTTGAAGAGAGCGACTTGATTTGGCAAACCGGTCCCTCAGTGCAGGAGTATCATAGCGCATTGCAGCAAGCGATTGTAAATAAAGAGTGGTGGTCTGTTGTTGACTATGCTCAAATCATCTCCTATAACTTTCCCACTAGTCCCTTTGCGAAAGAGGCCTCTTACATCATGGGAGAGGCTTATTATAAGCTCAATCAATTTGAGTATGCAAACGATTGCTTTACGGCCTATTTGAATCATACGACCTCTCCCAAGCATTTTGAAGAGGCTATTGAGTATAAATTTAACATTGCAGAGAAGTTTTCTTCTGGGACGAAAAAAAAGCTGTTCGGGTCTCCCAAGTTCCCCGCTTGGGTAGACGCCACGGAAGATTCTGTGGAAATTTATGACGAAGTGATTGCGGCGCTGCCTCATTCAGAAATGGCGGCCAAATCTTTGCTGAGTAAGGCGCGCATCTTGGTAGAGATTGAAGATTTTAAGGTGGGATTAGAGGCTCTCGACCTGTTAATTCGTCGCTTTCCCAAGCACGATTTTGCGGCACAAGCCTATTTGGAGAAAAATCACGTCTATTTCACCCAATGCCAGCAAGAAAGTTTGGATCCCGATTTGTTAGATTTAGCCTTTGTGAATTTACGCAAATTTCGCCAGGTCTTTCCACGAGAACCTCGAATTGCAGAAGCAGAACAAGTCTATGCCGATATGCAAGAGTTGTTTGCCCAAAACCTCTTTGAGACGGGATGCTTTTTTGAAAAAACAAAAAAAGTCCCCGCATCGATGATCTACTATTCAAAAGTTGTCGCAAAATACCCCAACACCATAGCTGCCGTCGCCTCTCGTGAAAAACTGGAACAATTGCAAGCTGCTTCTCGGGCTGATTAGTATTCTTTCTGGCTGTGGCTATCGCTGGCAATCAGAGGATGCGTCTTTCGCTCGCCCCACCGTCACAGTTCCGTACGTCGTAGGAGATGAGGAGGGGCGGCTGACAGCCAGTATTATAGAAGCTCTGAGTACATCTAGGACGATGGTGGTTAAGCCTCATGGAGGGGATCTGCGCCTTGAAGTGACAGTGGTAGGTCACTCCTCCCAACAAATTGGATATCGCCGCGATCCGCAAGATGTCTATAACACATTACGTAAAAACCTGCTCGCCTCTGAAGGTCGTCGTACCTTAACGACAACCATCACCCTCTATAAGGGGGCGTCGACCGAGGTGGTGACAGGTCCTTATCAAGTGTCTGTATATGCAGATTATGATTATGTCGATGGAGATTCTCTACAAGATCTCACCTTTATCAATGCGCAAGGCCAACAGCAAACCGTACTCCCCTTTTCTTTAGGGCAGTTAGAACCTAAAGAAGCGGCTTATGATGCAGCAGCCACGCCCCTTTATTTTAAGATCGCACACAAAATCGCCGATATGTTAGATGCAGAATGGAGCTTTCATGGAATGGAATAGAACATTTGATGCTAAAATCCCCCTAGTGCGAGAGATGTTTCAATGGCTCTGCGCAATCCTAGAACGCTTCTCTTCCTCGGAGGTCAAAAAACTAGGGCTTGCCTGCGAAGAGATTTTTGTCAATATCGTGAAACATGCTTACCAAGACACGCCCAAGCCCATTCAGATAACGATCTGTCTCTCACCTCAAGGTCGCTGTGAAATCACATTTTGCGACGATGGTCCTCTTTTTGACCCCGTCCATTTCGCCCCCAAGCTACTCCTAGATTCTCCGGTCGAAAATAGAGAATTAGGGGGACTGGGGCTACATTTCGTACGCCGTTTTGTAGATGATATGCGCTATGAACGACGCAATGAGCAAAACGTACTAACACTCATCAAACATCTATCTCGAAAACATATACACAAATGAATCCAACTTTTGAACTCATTTGTGTATACCTGAACTTGCGATTGGTATGACGCATTTTTTATTGGTTTTTTTCTAAAAGCGTCAAAGTCTCTTCTGTCTCGAGCATCTCGACCAGAAAATGTTGCAAGACCTTCAAGACGTAGCGAGGAGTGTTATATACTCCTTGCGTAGTAAAGGCCATTTCTAAATGGGGTTTTTCTGGATGATTTAGAGCGATAAGGACATGAGTAATGGGCTGTTCGCCCTCCATTTTAGGGATAATCCAGACAATGAATTGCTCATTAAAAAGCGTCACTTTTTCCACGCTCTCAATGACATGGAAATATTGCGTCAAATCGTCGACATCCTCTTTGTCATCCTGCAAGACATTGAGTAAAGCTTCATCATGCAGGAACTTAAGGTCAATTTGGACGATGCTATCGTGTAAACAGTTTGAAAGATTCGCTGTAAACTCTTTATAAGCTTCTTCGATCTGGATCGGATTCAGCATACTCCCTCCCAACTGGCACACCGTACCCTCAGATTAGATCAAAAGAATTAGCTTGTCAACTCTTTCTTTGCGGCGGTTTTAGTTTGACGTACAGAGAATTGTTCAATTAAGATTTTGTTCATCATGATGCTCCTATATTTAATGGTGTTGGTAGTCCCAACGTATTTGGCCGCAAAGCCTTTGGATATTGAAATACAGGCCCGCTCTGCCGTCTTGATGAATGCGGCAACAGGTGCCATCTTGTTTGAAAAACAGCCCTTTCTTCCTGTTTCCCCAGCCAGCACCACAAAGATTGCCACTGCTCTGTATGTGATTGAGCATGAACAGAATTTAGGGCGGATGGTCACTGTGTCTGCAGAGTGTTTAAAACACAAGCCCTCCCAAGATCGCGAGCGATTTCCAGCCCACTGGTTAGAAAGTGATGGCACAATGTTGGGTATTAAAAGGGGGGAGATGGTGACTTTAGAAACACTGTTGTATGGAATGATGCTTGTCTCTGGGAATGATGCAGCGAATGTGGCGGCGGAGGTGATGGGTGGGTCGGTGCCGCAGTTCATGGAACTGCTTAATGAATACCTGCAGGGCATGGGATGTCAAAATACCCACTTCGCCAATCCTCATGGACTGACTCACTCGGCGCACTATTGTTCAGCTTATGACATGGCGCTCATTACGCAAAGAGCCCTTAGGAATCACACATTTCGACAAATCGTCTCAACGCTGAAATATACCAAACCAAAATCGAATAAACAGGCCGCACGAGAGATCTTACACACCAATCCTCTTTTAAAAGCAAAAAGTCGTCACTATTATCCTAAGGCAATCGGCGTCAAATCTGGGTATACAGCGGCTGCGCAAAGGACTTTGGTTGCAGCAGCAGAGCACGAGGGGCGGACCTTAATTGCGGTAGTATTTGGAACGCAGACTTCAGATGAGCGATTCCAGGATGCGAAAAAATTGTTCGATGCAGCATTTGCACAGAAAAAAGAGAGACGGCGGCTTATAGGCTCCGATTATACGTTCATAAAAGAGATCGATGGGTCTAAGTTGCCATTACGGGCGAACCTTGCTAAAGCGCTTTGTATTGAATATTTTCCAGCTGAAGAGTCCGAATGTAAAGCTATTTTACATTGGCAGGTAGAGGGGTTGCCTATTCATAAGGGGCAAAAAGTGGGAGAAGTGGAGATTGTCGATCTCAAGGGGACCCTTTTGCAAAAAGGGGACTTATGCGCATCTTGTGACGTGAAGGGGAATATTTTTTGGAGAGTGAAAGAGTGGCTCACGCGTTGAGTAGTTTGGCCAACGAGACCCATTGTGCAAACGAGAGGCTTTCTGGCCGGGCATCTTCTCGGACGCCAATGGTTGCTAAGGCGTTGCGAATTGTGTCTTTGGCAAGACCTAGGGAAGTGGACAACATTTTGCGGCGTTGTTGAAAGCTCTTTTTGATCCATGGGAAAAACTGGGCGGCTTCAATGGAAGGTGGCTCCTGTGCATCGAGCCGGATCACAGTGGAATTGACTTGAGGCCGGGGATAAAAACAGGAGGCTGGGACGAGGAAGTGTTGGATGAGTTTTGTGTAAAATTGCACAAACAAGGTGAGGGCGCCAAATTGTTTCGATCCTGCGGATGCTGTCATGCGATCAGCCACTTCTTTTTGCACCATCACGGTGATGCTCACAAATGGATGGTGGAATAATTTATCGAGAATAGGTGTTGTGATGTGGTAGGGCAGATTGGCTACTACTTTGATGTCTTTGGGAATTTGATGCATGGGAAAGGAGAGAAAATCGGCTTCAAACACGGTCAAACGGTCTTCGTCTAGATCGCGCAAAGCTGTCGCAAACGCGGTGTCAATTTCGATGGCCAATACATGGGCCCCTTGAGCCAGCAGTGCTCGGGTCAATGCACCAGGACCAGGTCCGATCTCCAAGACTTTATCGCCTGGGCGAATATCCGCCATGTGCACAATTTTTTGTACAATATTAGAATCGATTAGGAAGTTTTGCGAAAAGCGTCTGTTGGGGCGCGCATTGATTTTTTCGAGAAAAGGGAGTAATTCTGAGAGGTTCATTGCAAGGAGAAGGGCTGAATATCTTCTGGAATCACTTTGGCGGGATCGAAATCATAAAATTTACGCAGTCTCGCTGTATAGTCCTTGGATGCTTTGAGGCTTGCTTCTTGTACCAATTGATTTTGTAATTGCTGGGCTAGATCTTCAAATGCGGGGGCTGGGTGCTCATTTTTGTTTGTCAGATAAAAAATGCGATACACAGGTTTTTTATCTGTACGATTTGTTTGCAGGCTTGGCCGACTATATTCACCGCACTTTAGAGACAGGAGTGCTGTTTTGTGTAGGTCAGATAGCTCTTGATCGGTGGCTGAAAATTCATTTGAAACGGTAATTGAGGCGCCCGCTGATTCGAATCGAGCCAGTTCTTCTACTAGGTTGTCTGGGGGAGTTGTTTGTGTGGAGAGAAATTCATAGACTAGCTCAGGCAAAGACGCTTCAGGATGATCAGGGCGGATCGAGACCACGCGATAGGTCCAATCGGTGTAAGGGGGATTTTGTTCTAGGTATAGTTGGTAGCTTTGGCGAATGGCCTGTGGGGTAACGCTGCCGATTGCTTTTGATTGGACAAACCACCAATTCATACGTCCGACAATTTGCTCATTTTTGATGATTTTCCAGGCTTCGTCGTAGGCAAGGCCGATTTGGTCCAAGGTTTGCATGACATTTGGTCCGAAACGCTCTTCAACGACTTCCCGCACATCGCCATCTGTTACTTTGACCTCTTTATCTTCGGCATCGGCCAAAATGAGCTCGTTATCGATCATCTCCATGAGGACGTTGCGCCAGCCGGTTTGATAAAACTGGAAGCGAGCTTGCGTGTTTTCTGCATACTGAGGGTAGTGTTGATAGAACACCATATCCATTCTTTTCTTCACGTCCAAGACGGAAATTGTATGCCCGTTGACCTTTGCAAGAATCGAATTTTGAACCCCTATTTTAGAGTCAGCAAATTGATTTTGCGGCGCGTGGGCGGTCAGCGATCCAATGAGAGTAACTAGAAATAAGGCGTAGTGTTTCATGTTCGGCATAATGTATCACAAAGAGTTTTTTGGATCTATACGGAAAATGGCCGCAAAAAACCCATCCATGCCGTCAGCAGTAGGGAGGAAGGACGCTTGTTGGATCAACTGCAGTGGCAAGTGGCTTAAAAAATATTTTACCTGCTCCTCGTTTTCTTCAGGCAAAATGCTGCAGGTAGCATACACAAGATGGCCTGTGGGTTTGAGATGGGGCAAGGCTTTTTGGACAATGGCTCGTTGCTCTATGACGAGTCGTTCGATGGATGGGGCGTCAATTTTCCATTTGGCATCCGGGTTTCTGCGCAAAGTGCCCGTGCCGCTACAAGGGACATCGACAAGCACCCAATCAACTGGGGTGCGAGGCAAAGTAAATTGTGCATTCTGCACTCCAGCTCTTTTGAGTCTTTTTCGAGCTTCTGTGAGGATCCAGGGACGGACGTCATGGAGATAGATCTGTCCTTTTCCTTTCATGGCTGGGGCAAAAGCTAAGGTTTTTCCTCCGGAGCCGCTGCAGTAATCTAAGACGTGTTCTCCAGGTTTTGCTTGCACAAGGTTTGCAATGAGTTGACTGCCTTCATCTTGCACTTCAAAAAAACCGGCTTTAAATTCGGGCAAGGTGAAGAGCGCCGCTCTATTTTTGAATTGAATTCCCTGAGGTGCTTGCGAGCAAGGGACAACGTCAAATTTTTCTGCCCACATTTTGAGGAGTTCTTCGCGGTTTGTTTTGATCGTATTGGCGCGCACTGTAATCGGCGCGGATTGATTGAGCACCTGGCATAGTAAATGCGTTTGCTCTTGCCCAAAAGTGGCGAGGAGTCGTTGGTACAAAAAATCATTTACCCCGCATCGTGCAGATTGGGGGATTTTTGGATTGTGCATACAGGAGTCTAAATCCAGGTTGCGATAGCACCGCAGCCTGTCTAGAATGTGGTTTGTGGGGCTTAAGTGATCGATCAATGTTTTCCATCGAATCATGCCAAACACGGCCTCGCCAATAGTGCGTCGGTCTTGGGCACCAATGCTTTTATGGGCACGTAGATATTGGCTAAATGCGAGGTCTAAAGGTTTTTGACCTTTCTCGTAGCCTTGCAAAAACGCAAAAATGTGGTAGTCGCAAAAAGGGAGTCTCATTACTTTTACGCAAAAAATCCGATGTGGTATTTTACCTGTTACGAGGTATTTATGAAAGTAATACGTCAATTGGTGCATGTCACTGCGCGATTTTGCATTAGCCTGGTTTTTTTAGCCGGAGCTGCAAATAAAATTTTGCATTGGCATGATACGGAGCGATTTTTAGTGAATGTATTATCAGAGTGGCAATCATATGTCGGTTTTTCGGAGCAGTTACAGGCGGGGTTGTCCTTTCTGATTCCATGGGCACCCGTCTTGGTGGTACTTGCTATTTTGTGTGAGTTATTGGGCGGCTTGTCAGTGTTGTTGGGAATTCGGGAAAAATGGGGCGCGGGTCTGCTTATTTTGTTTTTGATTCCGACGACCGCTTTAATCCATCAATTTTGGTTTATCGAGGGATCTGCTCGCGATATGCAAATCGCCCATTTTTTAAAAAATTTAGCAATTATAGGAGGGCTGTTCATGATTCTTCTACAGGAAAATGAGTTGCCTAAGATTGCATTTCCCCCCAAATTTTAATGCACTGGATCTGGCTTTTTTTGAGTTGGGGCATTGTCGCTTTTGGACAACCGGCGGGGTTGGCTGGGGTGGGCGTATTGGCAGCGGCGCTGGGATATGCGCTTTTTTGGAAAGCAATGTTGGCTTTTCCCCAGCCTAAAGAGCGCTTTTTTTTGTCTGTCATTTGGTTTGCCTCTGTGCAAAGTGTGCAGCTTTCTTGGTTTTCCACTACACACTATATGGGGCCGCTGATCTTAGTGGTCTACTGCTTGGTAATCGTCGGTTTAGGGGTGCAATTTGGGTTGTTATCTTTCTTTATTGCTCCTCCCATTGGGGCCCAAAAAGCGTTTGCCGCTGCAGGCTTTTGGGTGATTCTAGAGTGGCTGCGCCTTTTTGTGCTCTGTGGTTTTACCTGGAATCCGGTAGGTCTTGCGCTTACAGAGTCCCATTTTTCCTTGCAATTTGCAGCTGTATGGGGAGTATTTGGGCTTTCATTTTGGGTGATTTGGGCCAACGTGCTTGCTCTCAATGCCTATTTGCGAAAAACGGCGCGCAGCTTTGCGATTTGGGCGCTTGTAGCCTGTGTTCCGTATTTGTTTGGTCTTATGCATCGACACTTTGTCAATGACGAGGCTTTGTCTCATGGAACTTTGCGTGTAGCGCTCGTGCAGACGGCGCTACGTCCTGAGCAAAAAGAATTTTTCAGTGAGTGGGCGCATGCTTATATGCAGCCAAAAGATCAGTGGGCACGAATTTACAAGCTATTGGATCCAACAAAACAGGTAGATCTGCTCGTATTTCCAGAAGCCACATTGCCGCGCAGCATGCATATCGCGCAGTTTGATCTCGAATGGGTGCAAAAGTATTTCGATGCGTCATATTGGCCACCGCTCACCCCCCCTTACGCAAAGCAACACATAGGCGGATGGAAGGTGACAAACGCGTTTTTAGTGCAAGCATTGGCCAATTATTTGAACGCTCACATCATTGTGGGGTCAGATGATGCCGATGAGACGGGTGAGTATAACGCTGCATTTCACTTTTCACCCCGAGGCGATTTGCCAGAAAGGTATGAAAAAAGGGTGCTTGCCCCTATCGCCGAATATATCCCTCTTCGGCAATGGCATAAAATGGCCCAGTTTGTCGCTGAAGAATTTGGCATTTACAACTCCTTTGATCACGGAATTGCCGCTAAAATATTTGCCCAACCATGCCCTATTGGTGTGTCCATTTGCTTGGAAGAGACCTTCAGTCAATTGATCCGCGAGTTGCGGCAAAAAGGGGCGTGTTTATTTGTGAATCTGACAAATGATGCCTGGTTTCCTGGATCCACGCTCCCGCAACAACATTTCGATCATGGTCGTGTGAGAGCTGCCGAAAATGGGGTATGTATTCTTCGCGCATGCAATACGGGAGTCACGGGCGTGATCGATTGTTTTGGCGCACCCTTGCAAACATTGTCTTGCCCAGAGACTGAGGCCGGTGTTTTATATACGACAGTTCCGTTGCGCGCCTTCAAGACATTATACACCTGGTGGGGGGATGGAGCGATTTTGGGAATGAGTGCGGCGGCTCTTTTGACGCAATTGAGACGGAAGAAAAAGTTGCCGTAAAACTTCTACTCCGCTAACTTCTTACCAAGATTTTCTGTGAGAACGGATCGCTCGGGCGCAGCCTTTACCCATCTGGGAGGTATCGAGCTCTCAAAATACGCAAAGGCGGGTGTAGCGCAGCCCTCCTTAAGATGAAGAGGAGCTCCGCTTTTGAAAAAGTGGGCTCCTTAAAGAGGTAGCTGTTTGATCGGTTCAGATTCTTCTGAAATGCAGAAAACTATAAAACGGGAGGTGTTCGCCTCCGGCGTGGGTCTTTTTACAGGAGAGAAGGTTTCGGTGCGGATTCTCCCTGCGCCAGCAAATCACGGGCTTGTATTTCAGCGCGTTGATTTGCCCGGCCGCCCAGAAATTCCCGCTCGCCTTGAATATGTGAAAGAAGCTCCTCGGTGTACTCGTCTGGCTTTGTCAGGCGCTAGCATCTATATGGTTGAGCATTTGTTGTCTGCTTTGTCTGCTTTAGAAGTTGATAACGCAATCATTCAGGTAGAAGGGCCTGAAATTTTGGCAGCTGATGGGAGTTCAAGGCTTTTTGTTGAATTAATCGACCAAGCAGGCATACATATTCAAGAGGCTCCTTGTCATGTGATGCAGATTGTCGAGCCTCTTCTTTGGTCTGAAGGGGAAGTTTTGCTCGTTGCACTGCCAGCCGATGAGCTGCGTATCAGTTATACTTTGCATTATCCTCACTCTTCTTTGATTCGCTCTCAATACTACTCTATTGCGCTCACGCCCGATTCATATCGCGAGGAGATTGCGCCCTGCCGCACCTTTTCATTATATGAAGAGATTCTTCCGTTTATCGAGAAGGGGATTATTCGTGGAGGAGGCCTAGAGAATGCCCTTGTCATTAAGGGTGATCAGATTCTGAATCCAGAAGGGGCCCGTTTCCCTGATGAAATGGTGCGGCACAAAACCTTGGATTTGGTCGGCGATCTTTCTTTGTTGGGCTGTCGTATTAAAGGACATATCGTTTCGATTCGGTCGGGACATTCTAGTAACGTAGCATTTGCTAAAATTCTTGCAGATCATGCGGAACGCTACGATATGACTTCTGCGACTATCAGCCAGGAGTGTCGTTGATGGGAGATGCTGTAATGAACCGCCCTTTTGTATTCAATATCAAAGAAATTGAGAAAATTCTTCCCCACCGTTATCCCTTCTTGTTAGTCGATCGAATTTTAGAGATGAATTTGGACGAAAATGAGATTTTGGGGCTCAAAAATGTGACCGCTAACGAGCCGTTTTTTCAAGGGCATTTTCCAGGGGTTCCAATCATGCCAGGGGTGTTGATTTTGGAAGCGCTTGCACAGACGGGGGGGGTTTTGGTGCACCAAAAAGGTTATGTGAAAAAAATTGCCGTCCTCCTCAATGTAGCACATACAAAGTTTCGTAAACCAGTGACGCCTGGTGATGCGCTCCTTTTGCATGCCAAAGCGATTCATGTGAGTGGGAATGGAGGAAAGATGCAGGCAAAGGCAATGATTGGGCAGGCCCTGGCTGTAGAAG
>JAKAFF010000010.1 GCA_021818045.1 bacterium | reverse complement strand
CAAAGAGGGGTTCACTCCTCGTCGCATTCACACCATTGCGCAAGCGACATCGTCTACATGGACGCCCGAAATAGAACAAGCTCTTGGGCAAACATATACCTTTATTGGCAGAGGCAGACAGTGTTTTGCCTTTGCGAGTGCAGATCAAAAATACGTACTCAAACTTCCAAGAACTGATATCTACCAAATTCCTCTATGGATGCGCGCCCTTGCTCCTTCGCATATGATTCGCAAAGTCGCCGCCACGCGTTTGGAAAGACAAAAATTTCTGCTCGAAAGTTTTCGTATTGCATTTGAAGAACTACCGCATCAAACGGGCGTACTCGCGCTTCACCTAGGTCACAGCCCCTCGTCCGACAAAAAATTACATCTCATTGACGCATCTGGCTACTTACACCACCTACCTCTTGCCACTACGACTTTCGCTTTGCAAACTAAACACCCCATCTTGATGCAAGCCTATCGAACCGCTCTATCGGCAAAAGATCCTTTAAAATCGCAAACCATTCTTCATGCGCTCATCGACAACGTCGATGAGAGAGCCCGTAGCGGCTATTTGAACAAAGATCGCTCCTTCCTTCGCAATTATGGCTATGATGGCCATAGAGCCTATCAGATTGACATCGGAAGCTTTTTTCAAAACACATCTCTTCCGCCACACGTTGTGTTCGAAAAGTCATTGCACGACTCACTGGATGCTGTAAAAGAGTGGCTAGAGGCAAACGATCCATCCATGCTCCCGTACTTGGCTCAAGCTATCGAACATATCGCCCCCTTCGTCCACAAGGAATACGATGCCAACGGGCACATTCGGTCTCTTGCACACTATCGAAAAGGCCAGCTAGACGGCCTATCAGAAACATGGTACGACAATGGGGTCTTAGCTTGCCGCACCCACTACATAAACGGCGTCAAAGAGGGTGAGCATGCGGAGTGGTACCCCAATGGCATCGCAAAAACCGACGCTTATTATCAAGCAGATCTTCTAGATGGCGTGCAAACTGAGTGGCATGAAAATGGGCAACTTAAAACGCGCTCTGAGTATTGTTTAGGTCAGCTCCAAGGCATGCAGCAAGTATGGAATGACGAAGGGCAACTCAAAAGCTCCTTAGAAATAAGATAAGGACTCGGTTTCTGCCGGCGTCAGCTTGCCATTGCTTTGCTCTCGCGCGCAGCACCAACACACTAAACATCATAGAGTTATTTGACTGGCCATGTTAAACTCTTCGCTCCTAACAAAAGGCTATATCACATGTCCAACCAAACCATATGCGCAACACCAAGCAGCATCCACATCGGCAATCTTATCATACCCATAGGCTCCTATGAGCGCATGAAAATATCTTCAACCCAACCTACCGTAACCATTTGGTCCGATGGTGCCATGGGCGCCCGCGATGTAGTAGTCATAAATTTTACATTCGGAGAACGGACTCAGGCCCTCCAATTGGCTCGCAACATTCGCACAATTGCTCCCAATATTGTGAGTGCTGTAGGAACCCGCGCCTCTCCTCACTACAGAATCCATTCTGCAGATGAGACTTGTTATACGAATGCCGAAACACCCTTAGACCTAAAGGACCCGCAAGAAACTGCAAATTCTTGGGAAATAACCACGTTTGTATGGGAGATGATGAGCCAACGTTACCCATCGATCAAAGAGCTCTGCGCCCCTTTTCTTACATATTATGGCACTCTAAGACAAATGACTCCGCTGGCCAACCATGTGTTAAACACCCTATACACACGAGTACCCCAACAAACACTAACTCCAGAACAGCGAGAGTCCTTAGTAACCATTGGCGCTATCGCCATATATCGTTCTGCAAGACCCCGCGTATTGCCTTCCTAAAAACCTGCACAGAATGAAAAAGGTCTTTTGCCAAGCAAAAGATTTTTTGAGACCTGATGCGTTCCCTCCTGGCTAGCTTTTCTCTCATACGGAAGCCAAGCAGCTGCCTTCCTCAAGTCAAAAAAAAACCCCGCCTAAAGGCGGGGCTTTTCTTTTGAGACTTGATGGGTTCGAACCATCGACCCTCTCATTAAAAGTGAGATGCTCTACCACTGAGCTAAAGTCTCGCATACTCCTCCCTAAGTTATCATCTTAGAGAATTGACCCCAAGGGGATTCGAACCCCTGTTCGCAGAATGAAAATCTGATGTCCTAGACCGGGCTAGACGATGGGGCCATATTAACTGGCAAAACGTGATCAATTTTAGTGTATCACCCTTATTTTCTGCAACAAAGATGATTAAACGGTCATGATCTCCTTCTCTTTATCCGCACACGTTGCGTCGATGTCTTTGCAAAATTTGTCTGTTAGGTCCTGAATCTGTTTTTCCGCACGCTTCATTTGATCTTCGGGGATCACTCCGTCCGCCTTCTGCTTGCGGACCTGTTCGTTGAATTTGCGACGCACTTCGCGCAACGAAACTTTGCCTTTCTCTCCCAATTCACGGCACTGTCGAGCCATCTGCTTGCGAATCGCCTCGTCCATTGGGGGCACATTGATCCGGATAATCTTCCCATCCACCATTGGATTCACGCCTAAATTCGCAGCTTCTATCGCTTTTGCAATCGCGTTTGCATTCGCTTGATCAAAAGGAGTGACAACAATCATCCGAGGCTCTGGCACGTTAATATTTGCGAGAGCCTTCAATGGCATGTGAGAACCATAAATTTCTACATGCACCTTATCGAGAATTGCCGCATTGGCTCTGCCTGTACGAAGGGTCTTGAGCTCCCCTTTCAGGTGATCTACAACCGCTTGCATAGCCGCTTTTACTTGAGCTTCTGTATTGCTCATATGTTTACTCTCCCACTACTAAGGTTCCGACCGTTTCATTGTAAACGGCCGCCTTCAATGAGTCATCTGAAAACATGTTAAACACTCGGATGGGTATCCGATTTTCCCTGCATAAAGCAATCGCTGTGGCATCCATGACTCGCAGCTGTTTTGCTAATACTTCTGAATAAGTGACACGATCCAGCTTGAGGGCATCGGGAAATTGTAAAGGATCTTTGTCGTAAATGCCATCGACCTTGGTGGCTTTGAAAAGCACTTCTGCACCCATTTCCAGGGCCCTTAAAGCGGCCGCCGAATCGGTCGTAAAATAAGGATTTCCCGTACCTCCGACAAAAATGAGCACGCGCCCTTGTTCCAGATAAGCTAAGGCATTTTTCCAAGAATAGGATTCCACTATCGCATCGCAAGCGATGGCGCTCATAACATGGCTTGCACAATGCAGCGACTGTAGTGCCTGCTGCAGACAAATCCCGTTCATGAGCGTGGCCAACATCCCCACCTGATCTGCAGGGGTGCGCAACATCTGCGTAGAGCTTGCTTGAACTCCACGAAAAATATTACCCCCGCCAATGACGATGCTTACCTGAACACCCAGCTGCACTAACGACTGGACAGACAAAGCGACTTTCCGACACGCTGCCGGGTCAATACCGTACCCTCGGTCTCCCATGAGGGCCTCTCCCGACAGCTTCAACAAGATGCGCTTATAAGCAACTTTTTTCACTGCCCAACTTTCCAGCGCCAAAAGCATTTAATGGAAAGATGTTTCCCGCTTTTTTCGACAAATTGCTGCACGGTGACATTCGGATCTTTGATATATTTTTGGCAAGTCAAGCAAACTTGATCCGTATATGCCTTGAGCTTACCTGCAACAATCTTCTCCGCAACTTGTGCAGGTTTACCTTGCACTTGAGAGTGAGCGATCTCTTCTTCTCTAGCAAGCACTTGCGCTGGAATCGCAGCCGCATCGAGATACTCGGGACTCTCTGCAGCGACGTGCATAGCGACTTCTTTGGCAAGAGCTTCTTGGTCGCTTGCACCCGCAATCTCGACCACGACCACAAGCTTGCCTCCCATGTGAGAATAGATCCCATAGGAGCTTTGAGGATGCTTGTGGATCAGCTCAAGTCTGCGCAGCTGAATATTTTCGCCTAATGCCTGAATGACGAGATTGCGATACTGCTCGATCGTGATCGACTTATCTTTGTAGTATGGCAGCTGAACAAATTCGGCAAGAGAAGTGGATTTTGCTTCGAGAGCTTGCTTTGCGCAATCGTGCAAAAAGTGTTTGAATCGATCATTTTGCACCACAAAGTCGGTTTCAGCGTTCGCTTCCACAAGCACAAGATGTGCTTTGTCTTCAATCGCCAAAATCAATCCCTCTTTTGTCTCGCGTCCCTCTTTTTTCACTGCAGCGGCCATTCCAGCCTTGCGAAGAACGTCGATCGCTTTCTCCATGTCCCCTTCTGCAAGAACCAAAGCCTCTTTGCATTTGCCCATGCCCACGCCAGTACGCTCGCGGAGCTCTTTAATCATGTCGGCAGTAATCTCTCTCATCCCTCAAGGCTCCCCTTATTCGTCTGATTCTTCTTCGGTTTCTTCGCTCTCTTCTTCCTCTTCGCCCTCTTCTTCATCACCTTTAGCCACAGGGACGTTTAGGTCATTCTTCTTGTCAATTACAGCTTGCATAATTGAGTTAAGGACAATTTTGATACTCTTCAAAGCATCATCGTTACATGCAATGACAAAATCAATTGGATCGGGATCGCAATTCGTATCGACGAGAGCCATGACAGGAATGCCGAGCTTATTTGCTTCAGCCACTGCAATATGCTCTTTGCTAGGATCGACTACAACAAGCATGCCTGGCAGCTTGCGCATAGAGCGAATGCCGGAGAGGTTGCGATCTAATTTCACGCGCTCTTTGGACATGAGAGACAGCTCTTTTTTCGTCAACCCATCGCCGCCTGACGCAATTCTCTTTTCAATGCGCTCAAGAGTTTTTACAGAATTGCGGATCGTCGCAAGATTAGTCAGCGTACCGCCTAACCAGCGCTCACATACATAAAATTCCCCGCAAGCTTCTGCACATTCTCTAACCACCGCCTTAGCCTGTTTTTTAGTGCCGACAAAGAGGATAGATTTCCTCTTCCCAACCAACTCACTGGCAGACTGCACTGCCGAGCGGATTTGTTGTAAAGTCTTTGCTAAATCGATAATGTAAATACCGTTGCGAGCCTCGAAGATAAATCGCTTCATCTTCGGGTTCCATCTGTGAGTCTGGTGCCCAAAGTGGGCGCCTGATGCGAGCAACTCCTTAATAGTTACTCCTGCTTCTTTTTGTGCTGTAGCCAACTTACTCCTCAAAAAAATTAGTTGTTTAGCGCCTGGACAGAATCGAACTGACACTCGTAGCTTGGAAGGCTACTGTTCTACCATTGAACTACAGGCGCAGTCCAAAATAGAAAATAGAAATGACAGTTTTACCTCAATTGCTATTTTTCCTCAAGAGGATTGTGCGTGGCAGCACAAACTGCACCCGCTTGCCGCCCCTTCCTTGCTCATTTTCCGATTTTTTTGTATATGATTACAGCACAACGATGATCGCCCATGAGAATGAACCCTACCTCTAAAACGCATCGCATTTTGAGCTTGATTCTAGTGGCTTTTTTGGGGATTGTTTTTAGGATTTGGCATCTTGCAGTCGTGCAGCACGAAGACAAGTTGGCCGAGTCCCAAAAACCGCAGCGACGGACCGTTCTCGTACGAGCAGATCGAGGCACGATTTGCGATCGATTTGGGATCCCCCTCGCGATAAACAGGATCTGTTACAACGCAGCGATTTACTACGGACCTATCGCCCAAATCCCGGCTGTCACATGGAAGAGCGATGCGTTAGGGCGTCAAGTCAAATGCTATGCTCGCAAAGAATATATTAGAGAAGTGGCCTCCTTACTTGCTAAAACCTTGGGGCTCGATGCGGATAGAGTAGAGGATTTAATTCACTCCAAAGCATCTCTTTTTCCCCACGTCCCCTTTATTCTCAAGACAGGGATGAGTGAACAAGAGCATTACCGGCTGAAAATGCTCGAAAAAGACTGGCCAGGAGTGCATGCTGAAATTGCCTCCAACCGCCACTACCCACAAGGGTCTGTAGCGTGCCACATCCTTGGAACCATGGGGGCCATTAGTCAAAAAGAATTTTCAGCTATCGCACAAGAACTCAGCGAATTGCAAGCAGCCAGCCTTCTGCTGGCTGCGCCTTTTCAGGACCATCATCGACTCGAAGAGCTGAAAGAGAAGGCCTATACCCTCAATGATTTAGTGGGCAAGACGGGAATTGAGGCGCAATTTGAAGAAGATTTAAGAGGGTTTTGTGGAAAAAAAACATTTGAGGCGGACCAAAAGGGGCGCTTTGTTCGCGAAGTAGGAGGCAAAGAGGCGATCGCAGGGAAACAGATTCGTTTATCTATCTCTGCGGAATTGCAAGAATTTGCAGAGTCTCTTCTCAGTCAAGACGAGACCTTGCGAGAAGGGCGTAGTACCGTTGTCGACACGAGCGACAAAAAAAGAAAAGTACAAAAGCAACCCTGGATTAAAGGGGGCGCCATTGTCGCTTTGGACCCCCAAACTGGGGAGGTATTGGCCTTGGCAGGCCACCCCCGTTTTGATCCGAACGATTTCATCCCCGCGGCCCATTCCCTATTTCGCGATGGGAAAATGCGCAATGTATCGCGCTGGTTAGAGACCGATCGCTGGATTGGTGCTATTTGGGATGGGAAAGAGCCCCTGCTAAGGGAGAGAGGCCGCCAATTTCAAGAAGAGGCGCAACATCTGACGTGGGAATTTTATCTCGATCAAATCTTACCCAAAGAGGGCTCTTTGCGAGGCTTGTTTCAAAAAATCGATGACGTCAAAGGTGCGATTCAATTTCAGGAAGACTACGAAGCCATGCTCTATTTTACTACATCAAAGCTTCCCATCCCATCTGATTTACAAAAAAGGCTCGACTCCCCTCTGATCACTGCACAAGACCTGCTATTTGCGGCTGATGTATATCGTACTGCAATATATGCTCCCGCGTTCAGCGATGCATTGATTCGTCAAATAGGCGCAGTGAAGTTGTCCGTCTACAGGTCTTTATGCCAAGCATTTCAGCGTTTTGAAGAACAGATACGAGAAGCTTATTGCAAGCAGTTTCGCGAAACAGAGTTTAAGACTTGGAAAGAGGCGCATCAAAAAGAGTTCCTTTTACAAAAACGCAAAGAAGAAAAAGAGAAAAAGTTGTACGCCCGGCCGTACATTGATTATTTAGATCAAAAAGAAAAAGAGCTGTTCGCAGAATTTTGGGATGTAAAGCGGCTTTACATTCTGCGCGTCCACCTAGAACAAGAACCGCAACTCCGAGATGCTTGCAAGGGGCTTTCCCCAGCGCTGGCAGAAGAGTTCTTGCGCACATTTCGATCATTTGCCCAGCTCAATCGCCCCTTACTTGGCAAATATCGCAACTTACGCAACTACAAAACAGAGCAACAAGAAAAGGATTTGGCATCCGCATTTTATCCGATTGGGGGATTTGGTTTTCATCGTTCATTTGCTTTTGCTGCGCCAGCACCTCAAGGATCCGTGTTCAAATTGGTCACTGCCTATGAAGGGTTGCGTCAGGGCAAATTGTTCACCCTCATCGATGAGCCCTCTCCACGCGCAGTGGCATTTACTCCCAACCACACCCCTTATCCTCGCATGTATAAAGGAGGACGGCTTCCGAGAAGTGCATCTACGCAAATCGGCAAAATCGATCTACTGGGGGCCTTAGAGCAAACTAGCAACCCCTACTTTTCGATTCTGGCTGGAGACTGTCTGTCAGATCCTGAAGATCTCGCAAAGGCAGCTTACCTTTTTGGCTTTGGAGCCAAGACCGGCATCGACTTACCTCTTGAAAGGGCAGGTTTCGTCCCAACTGATTTAACGACAAACCGCACTGGCCTTTATTCCATGGCAATTGGACAGCACACCTTACTCACTACCCCTTTACAGACAGCGGTCATGACATGCGCACTAGTCAATGGGGGCAAAATTCTCAAACCCAACCTCATCAAAGAGATCTGCGGCCATAGTCCAGATCGACACCCGCTGACAGCATTTGCAGCTTCCGAATACTTAGCTCAAGACGAGCTAAAAACGCTCGGCATCCACTACCCCCTTTTTACGAGTGCACAGAAAAGACCCTCTTTAGCCATCGCCGACAAACAGGCCACAGAAATCAAAAGAACCATTCCCGTAGACCTACAAATCCGTTCCCAACTGCTAGAAGGAATGGATCGGGTCATATGGGGATCCAAGGGAACTGCGCGTCCGGCCCGCATTAAAAAATTGCTCAGCAATCCGCTATTGATGCGTGAATTTCTCTCATTAGAGCATCAATTAGTTGGTAAAACGGGAACTGCCGAGATTGCATACAATCTATCCATTAACCCTTCTAACCCTCCACAACTCTACAAACATATTTGGTTCAGCTCTATCACATTCAAAGACACCCATCATGAAGATCCCGAACTCGTTGTGGTGGTGTTCTTGCGATTTGGAGACGGGGGGAAAGAGGCGGCGCCTTTGGCCGCTCAAATGGCGACCAAATGGCGTGAAATCAAAGCCAAGCACGAAAAGACTTTTCTGCGCTAAAATTTGATCTTTCTGACGCGAGAAATAACTTCACAAGCTTAACGTTTGAACACCCCTTACTTCCAGCGCTGCTTTGAAGTAGGGGATTGTTGCTTTAAGTCCCTCTTCCAAAGACACTTTAGGTTCCCACTGAAGGCGTGTACGTGCTTTTGTAATGTCAGGGCGTCTTTGTCTCGGGTCGTCTGATGGCAAAGGCTTTTGGATGATGGGGGATTTAGAACCCGTCAGTGCAATGACTTGTTGCGCTAAATCGAGCACTCGAAATTCACAAGGATTGCCAATGTTGATCGGTCCAATCTCATCTGAATTCATCAAGCGGACAATCACCTCAATCAAATCATCTACATAACAAAATGAACGAGTTTGAGAGCCATCTCCATAAATGGTGATAGGTTGATGTGTCAGCGCCTGCACAATAAAGTTGGAAACTACACGCCCATCATTAGGATCCATCTTGGGTCCGTAAGTATTGAAAATCCGAGCCACTCGGATCGGCACTCCATGCATGCGATGGTAATCAAAAAACAAGGTTTCTGCACACCGTTTCCCCTCATCGTAACACGAACGCACGCCAATTGGATTGACATGTCCCCAATACTCTTCTACTTGAGGATGTACGTGTGGATCTCCATACACCTCACTCGTCGATGCCTGAAAAATTTTCGCCCGCAGTTGCTTAGCGAGTTCTAATAATTGATACGATCCCATAACACTTGTTTTCGTCGTTTGAATGGGGTCTGCTTGATAATGGGGTGGAGATGCAGGACAGGCAAGATTGTAAATTTCGTCCACTGCAACTTGCAGCGGTTGACAGATGTCGCGTTGCAAAAACTCGAACGTTTCTTGGCGCACAAGATGTTCAATATTTTTATAGGCGCCCGTTAAGAGATTATCGACGCACAAAACAAAATGGCCTTGCTCTAATAGCTTCTCACATAGATGAGAGCCTAAAAAGCCTGCGCCGCCTGTTACTAATATTCTCTTCATTTTTCTCATGAATTGACCACAAATGTGACACGCCAGCGCCCCTCATCGTAGCCCCAACGCACAAACTGTGTCAACTCTTCAGTTCGCTCATTTTGCACAGTGACAATCGCATAATCGCTCACTTGCAGCGCCGCAAACGATTCGGCAGCTGTCAGAGGAGCACGCGAAAACATCAACACCACTGCGTATTCTTTTTTTAATCGCTCTAAAAGCTGCAAAAATGGCGCAGAGTGCACAACTTCCATTCCAAACGAGCTAAACCCGCCAGACGCAATCAGATCCACCCCCCGTTCTCGACGAATAGGCACCTCTTGAATCTCCAGCTTCCATAATTGAATGAGTCCTGGACTCGGATCTGCCTGATATTTTGAGAGAAAATCGCATCGCAATAGAATGGATTTACAGCTCATCTGTCCTAACATTTCAGCAAGCGCATAAGAGTAGTCGGGCCCTTGACCGCCAATTAAAGCTACCACTTTTGCCTTAGCTACACCAAGAGCCATTTTGCGCAGCGATTCTAAATCTGCGCTCTCTTGGATTTTCACAAACGGGCCATCACAAATATCGCTGACTTTCCCAGCTAATGGCACTTGAAGCGCTTGAAGCATTTCAAAAGAAAGAGGGAATCCACGCACCACATGACGCGCCAATAAATAACAAAATCCTCCCACCCCACCAAGCAACGCCCCAAGCGCCATATGCCACCCCAAGTGGCTTGGAAAAAGGGGCGGGATCGCAAGATCTAAGGGTTTTGATTCAATATGGTGCAATTGATGCATCATGCCCTTGGCTTCCATCGCTTGTGTAATAGAATCTAACATCGTGGAGAGCAATCGGAGCTTTACTTGAAACCATTTTTCTAAACGCCAATTTGCAGGCAAAGTGACAGCTTTAGCGCGCATTTCTTGAATTTTATCTGCAATATGCCGTTTTTCTTGAAGGAGCGCCTCTTTGCTACTGTTCAGATGATCTGCTACTTGTTTTTGCAGCGCGTCGAGTTGCTGATTAATGCGCTCCACGCAAATGCCCTGTAACGACTGCACCTTTTCTCGCATCGATGCCATGTTGAGCTGTTCCACCTGCACTAATCGCACTAGGTGTTCTGCAAGCATTTGTCTCATCTCTTGCAATTGCTCTTTATACCTTTGCCCCTCTTTAGAGCTGTGTTCTTCTTTGAGAGCCATGTGTATCGCGCTTGCATCTTGAATCAATCTTTGACTCAATGCATCATGCAATACAGAGTGTAATAAAACGGGATCAAACTCAAGATCTGCAAGTTGCACTTGCAGTGTTTCGTAGCGCTGTACAGTAGTTTCTGCGGCATCTAATTGATGATAGTTCTGACTGAGTAAAGATTGGGCCGTACTTAAATCCGCCCCCTGCACTGCAATATTTGCCCCCTTATCGCTCCACTCCTTGTGCTGCGAAGCAAACGCCAACACAGCTGTACTTTGCGATACAGATTGCTCTAGCACTTTGCGCATCTCTTTTAACTCATGCATCTTTTGATTCATGTCGTGCAACTTAGCTGCCAATGCAAAATCTGCATTGAAAGCGCCTCCTTGATCGAGTTGAGCGCCCTCTAAATCAATCGTTAATAACTGCTTTTCAAGGTGTTGCAACGAATCGACCAAAGAGCGCGTTTCATGATCGACTCCGACGAATCCTTCCTCATGAATGTCTTGGGACAAAAAAGCTGCATGATCGTCTAGAAGGGACTCGAATCGTGCATACACCTGCCCCTGCCGTTTTTCCAGATAAGCGATCTCTTCTGTTGCAAGATCTTGGTGCTCGTCGGCTAGATAGACGCGAAACTGCGCCATCAGTTCATTGACGAGTTTAGCCGCAAAATGACGATCGCGATGCAAGAATTGGATGTAATGGATAAAGCGACTTTTTTTATCGATGATAAATTGCAGTTTGCGTTGCAACATTTCGGCCGATTTAATCCACGATTTGACCCCAAATGAATATATTGCCTGTGCACCCACCGTGTGAGGGGTCTGAGTCAGTGTAAACGCAAGATTTTGAGAGTGAAAAGGCACCCCTAAAACACCCTCTTCTCGAACAGCGTCTCCCACCTGCACCGTAAAATGCCTCGCATCGTGAAATTGCAAAGAAAAAACAGCTGTTTGCTCTCCTTCATAATCGACATTTTCAAACACAAATGCATCGATATTTGCTAAAGGAAAACCGAACAATGCCTGCAAGTGCTCCCAATATCCTTTAAGCCATCTATGTGGTGCAAACAGAGGCTGTTTTTCAAAGATTTGCACCCCTGTTTTTTGAATCAGCGGCTTGAGTACCCGATAAGATCTCATAAAAACGGCCAATTGCGGCTGCGGCTGTGCGACAGAGCCTGCCAAAAGCTCTTTGATCCCAAGATCGGGCTTTTTTTGTTCTAAAGCCTCTTTGAAACTCCCGACAACTCGATACTTGGGAGCTCCCCATCCAAATATACAGAAAGCAAGTAGGCTACCTACGATTGCCCATCTGAACAAACGGCCACGATGCGCAATGTAAAGCCGCTTTACATCAGCTGAAGTAAAGAGCTGCTCATTCCATCCCGGCGGCTCATGTGTTGTCACGGGACGACAATGCCCCAACTGGAGGCGTTTTTGAACATGAGATCAAAACCGGTGAAACTCGGGAGTAGTTGTGAAATAAAGCGATTCCATTCAGTGATGGGTTTTGCTGCGACATAAACAATATCTCCTGGCATAAGCAGCAAGCTATCGTTTGGCAAGTGGATGAGGTGTTCCCAACTGAGCGTATAGATTTTGGGTTTGGCGATATTGCCACGGATGACCTGAATATACGATTTATCTCCGGTATAAGGGATGCCGCCTGCTTCCGCAAGAGCTAGGCGAAGAGACATAAATCCTGAAGGTAACGGGATGGATCGCTCTCGCGTTACCTCTCCCATCACCATTAAAGAAGCGGCAGACGCCTCAGCAATGTAAATTTTATCTCCTGCCCGCATTACGATATTTTGCTGCATGTCGCCCTCTTTGACCAATTGATTTAGGTCTACGGACAACAAGATACCATCGCGCACTACATAACTTTTAAATAAATTGGCCCCGGGCGCGATGCGGGCTTTGGCAAGGACGTCGAAAAGGCGCATCCTACCATTGACAACAACGCTTGAGCATTCCACCTGCCCTATTAACTCCACTTTGCCAGCGCCATGCTCCTTATAGCTGACAAACACTTCCATTCCTGGGATCTGCTCGTGATAAAGCCTCTCCAATTTAGCTTGGACCTCTTCGAGCGTCAACCCCACGATTTCGATAGGCGGCATGTCTGGCAAATGGATCTGTCCTTGGCGCACCTGATATCCCACATGTCCTCCGATGTGCTCAACAACGTGCGCTATATCAGTGCGTTTTGGGTGATATACTACGATCTGCAGCACATCCCCTTCGCCAATCAGATCTTTGCTCTCTACTAATAAATTCTCATCCAGCTCTTCTGGATTTTTCCCCTCCAACTCCAAAATAGCCCATTTTCCTTCGCGGATTTTATAAGAATCGAGGACAAACTCATCTGCGCCAAAGACATTTTTCCCTACATATGGGCCGCTACAGCTAGCGCAAAGAAGCCAAACGGAGAGTATGATGCATCTTGTCATAAAGAATTCAGGCCTCTACACTAGAGGATCTTCCTGTATACCATAAGGATCGCATGGAACCAAGAAAAAGAATTCTCGTAACAGGTGCTGCGGGATTTATCGGATTTCACATCTCAAAATTTTTCAAGCAAAAGGGAGATTTTTGTCTTGGATTCGACCATTTCAATCACTACTATGATCCGCAGCTCAAGCGAGACCGAGCGGCGATTTTGGAACATCTCGGTGTTGAAGTTTTAGAGGCCGATTTATGCGAGCGCAATCTAATTCGGCGCCTCTTAGAAGAGCATAAAATCACCCATGTGGTCCATTTAGCAGCCCAAGCGGGGGTGCGTCACTCTCTCACCCATCCGGACGAGTATGTCTCTTCCAACCTGGAAGGATTTGTCTCTCTTTTAGAGGCGTTGCGCATCGACCCAACGATCCGGCTCATCTTTGCCTCCTCCTCTTCCGTTTACGGTCTCAATAAAAAAACCCCTTTTAGCGTTGAAGACAAGACAGATGCGCCCGCCAACCTCTATGGCGCCACCAAAAAGGCCAATGAGTTAATAGCACACGCCTACCATCATCTATACGGCATGCCGATCACGGCATTGCGATTTTTCACGGTATATGGGCCTTGGGGGCGCCCAGATATGGCCTACTATCGCTTTGCGCGCAGTATTTGTGATGGCGTCCCCATCCAAGTGTACAATCATGGCGCCATGAAAAGAGATTTTACATACATCGACGACATCATTATGGGCGTTGCTGCAGCGCTAGACCTCGGAGCTCCTTTTGAGATTTTCAACCTAGGAAATCACCAACCTGTTGATTTGCTCTACTTAATCCAACTATTAGAAGAGGCGCTTGGCAAACAAGCAATCAAAGAAATGCTTCCTATGCAAAAAGGGGAAGTACTCGAGACGTATGCAGACATTGAGAAAAGCCGCCAAATGCTGCAGTTTCATCCATCCACATCCATTGAGACCGGGATTGCACGGTTTATCGATTGGTTTACACAATATCATGGCCCGCATCGACAAAACGAAATGCCTCTGCCCACCAGAAGCACTTGCAGCAAATGAATAGCCATTAGCAATTGCAGAATCCGCTCTTTGTCCAAAACGATATGAATTCAAAACTGGGTTTTGGCACGCGAAACGGAAGGATACACATCACACACATGCTGGCAATTTTCAAATAAGCCATCCGCTGATTACGGCTAACAGCATAAAAACACCGCATGATACCATCCATTTTTTTCTTCGGTTATTTGTTTTCCAATTTTTTTCAAAATTTTCAGCAAGCCTCATGATCACCCAACCCATGATTGGGGTAGCTACTAATAACCAAAGGAGTTTGATGGCAAATATTTTTAGTTCATCACCCATAATACACCTAGTGAACACTCCCTCAGCTATACACAAATGAGTTCAAAAGTTAGATTTTCGGCTGCGCCAAAGCGGCGCAATTTACTTATCGTAAGTGACCCAATATTAAAAATATAGGGTCACTTACGACAGGCGAATTCCGCCAGCTTTCGCGTTGCCCAAAACCAACTTTTGCACTCATTTGTGTATAATATTTACAATGTATATAATGTTTTCTGTTTTGGCTGTGAGCGAGATGATATCGTGGCATTGACAGTTTTCCTGATGAAGCTGCTTGGAGTGTTGGCAATTGCTCCCTTGGCGGGGTGGTGTTTTCTCCGAATTATAGAAGTATCAGAGAAAAGCTGGGTATCTGGCAATAGAGTAAAACGATGGTTAATTTTGTCTGGTATATTTGTGCTGCTTGCAATTATTGGCGGGTGGCTCCGCTAGTCTTGTTTGGTTGCTTGGCTTACAGCATCACACTCTGTCCTGCAGAAGGGGTGTTTGTTGGTCATCTTGACAGAATTCAGGAACGATTTGATACTCTCGAAGCATCAGTTCAACCTACCACAAACCCTATCGATCAAAATCGGGAGCTTTTATCCCTGACGGCGTAAAACCCAGTCCTTCAGGACTGGGATACAAGCCGCCTTTAAATCTTTGGAGATGCTTGTTGTTCAATGTATTGTCTGATGACACTCAAGGGCGCCCCGCCACAAGCACCAGCAAAATAGCTTGGAGACCATAAACTTTTCCCCAACAACGCTTTTTGAATGCTTGGATAGTTTTGTTTTCGCAAGAGTCGAGAGGACACGCCCTTTAGA
>JAKAFF010000162.1 GCA_021818045.1 bacterium | reverse complement strand
ATCTCAGGTTTGATGATGTTCACAAGTTCGCCTGTGGTCCGAATACGCCTTTTGCGCCTTGCCTCTACAATCGCTTTCGCTATCTGTCTCGAGCGCCTCTCTTCTCCATATTCGAACAAGATCCTCGCAAGCTCTTTTTCCGAATAGCGATTGACGATCTCTTCTGCCGTCAACTCCCCTTCCGGATCCATCCTCATATCTAAGGGAGCATCAGCCATAAAGCTAAATCCCCGCTCCCTCTCATCTAGCTGCATGGATGAAACTCCGATATCGATCAGAAATCCATCGATGCATCCAGAAACTTCGAGCAACTTACTCGCATAATCTCCTCGAATATGCTCTACCTTCTCTTGCCAAGGCTGCAAAACGCCCGCGGCAAGCTCATGGGCGCGCGGATCTCTATCACACCCGATGTAGCGAACAATTTCAGGATGCTCCTGCAAAATCGCTCGCGCGTGTCCGCCCGCACCCAGCGTACCATCAAAAAATACACGGATCGGCCGCCCCGCAAAAACTTCGAGGACCTCCCGCGCTAATACGGGTACATGTGTCATTTTGTGGGAGCAGTATTTAAATAAAGGGGGTTTAGGGACGAAACTGGCTCAGCTGGCGCCTCGGAGACAACCGGATTTTGCAACAACCCAAATGCCTCCTCCATCATCTTCGCAAAGCCTTCAGACTGATCACTTAAACAGTCGCTCAAATGCTGATCATATTTCTCTTTCGGCCAAAGTTCAATCCGATCCATCACACCAGCTACCATCAGCTCTTTATCCATTCCCACCGCACTGCGCAAAGTCGCTGGCAGATTCACCCGTCCAACCTTATCGCACTCCGTGTGATGCAAAGTAGAGAAAAATACGGTGAAAAACTTTTGGAATTTCGCAATATGCTGATTCTGCTTGAACTTTTCGACAATCTGCTGAATCGCACTCTTCTTATAGATCGTCAAACAACCGCCGAGACCAAGCCCCACCACAAACTCACATTTCCCCTCTTCCACAAGGCCGTAGCGCATCTCTTGAGGCAGGACAAAACGCCCTTTCTCATCTAATTTTGCCACCGAAGAACCACTGAAGAAGAAGCCACTCATGAACATTCCCACGTTCTCCCACATGTTAGCCACGAAATCCAAATCTACGCAATGCATTTTCCACAATTTGTGCAAAACACTTCAAAAACCCACTCATAATCAACCACCTACCAACGCATAAACAATTGTGGGAAATTGTGGGAAACTTGTTCACAACTCCACACCATCCCGCAAAATCACTCCCTCTCAAAATAAACATATCTAGCTGTAGATGTTTTACTTGCACCACACCTCAAAGACCCTGTGCACAAATTGTCGATAACTGTTTTTCAACTCGGGATTTTGCAAAAACAACCTGACTGCTACAATCAAGGGAAGACAAGGACCTATATATATGACGACGAAGCCACGTACGATCGACAACATGGGGATAGAGACCTCTTCGCGTTATGCGAAGGATCAAGCGGCCCTTGACACGCAAATCATTCGCGATTCGCGCATTGTCCCGCAAAAAACCGAAGTTTCCGTCTTACGCCCCTACCTCCCATCGGAATTTGAAAGCTATCTTTCGCCGATGCAGCGCACTTTATGGGCTTCGTTTACACCGCCCACTGGCTATTTTTCTTCAGAACTCCCCTTGTTTAGCTATCAGATTGTGCCAAGTCTTGGAAGTTCAGAAAAACTGGAAGCTGATGCCGACAAATTGGAGGCTTTGGAAGAGTTCGGCCAAGACGATGAAGACCAGCAAGAGCGCCAAAGCAAGGAACGCGAGCGAAAAATCTTACAAACTCTATTGGAAACCATCCGCAAATTGGATCGCACTTTGAGTCTCATCAACGCGCGTCGCAACCAATATCAAAGGGGCTAAGTGATGAGTCAAATGGATTGGATGGGAATTTTGGGGTGGGATGAGAGGAAAATTGACGATCTTAGATACGTTGCCTACTCTTACATCAAGCAAGGAGTTTACGACATTGCCCTCACATTTTTTGACGCGCTTTTTGTACTCACGGCGCCCACGGCCTACGACCTGCAAACCATTGGCGCCCTACACCTGCAGCTTGGCAATGGACTAAAAGCGCTAGATTACCTCGATCGTGCGCTGCGCATCGACCCCAAACACACACCGACCCAGCTCAATCGCTGTAAAGCTCTTTTTATGCTCGGCTACAAAAGACAAGGGCTCATGCAAGCGGCGACACTAGAGCGCTGCGAAGATGCAGAAATTGCAAGACAAGCTGCAAGCTTACTACTGGCACATCAGTAAAGTATGCGCGATTTGCAAATCTAGCGCAGAAGTGATCTTCATATTGCGCTCATCTCCCCTAACAATATAAATCGGCCGGCCCAATCGTGCCACCAATTGGCAATCATCGCTTGCGTTATCGATCCCATCCTCTAGCGCCTTCACATGCGCCTCCCAAAGCCAATCCATCCGAAATGACTGAGGTGTTTGGCCGCGAAAAAACTCAGCCCTATTTGGAATCGACACAATTTTTTGCCCATCTGGAGCACAAACCAATGTATCTGTGGAAGCCACGCACGTATCTACAGCACCAAGGCGTGCAGCGCCCATGACATTTTCGCGCAAAATGGCCTCCGTCACAAAAGGGCGCACCGCATCGTGCACAACCACCAAATCGGGCCTCTTGGCAAAAGCCTTTAACCCTTGAAAAACCGACAACTGGCGCGTCTTGCCCCCAGGAACGCAAAACCCATCTGACACCTGCTCCATCCAATCGGCATGACATACGAGCACGATCTCATCGAATAAACCACTTTGACGCAGCGTATGTAAAGCGTGCAGAAACACCATGCGCCCATTCAGCTTATGAAACTGCTTCGGCAAGTCACTTCCAAACCGGCGACCCTCCCCTCCCATGGGCAAAACCGCCCCAACCCGCATTCCCTCAAACATAAGCGTCTAATATGCCAAAAAACCGCAAATTGCACAAAACTCAAGCCTAATACGGTATTAGACGACGAGGACAGCGACTGATCTATACAAAAAGCGTTGTTAGGAAAGAAGGGACCCACTACACTTAGGGGTCCCTCTTTTGGCCTGAATAGCTCAGCTGGTAGAGCAGCGCATTCGTAATGCGAAGGTCGTCGGTTCGATTCCGGCTTCAGGCAATTCGCCTTTGAGCCTATCTTTCATTCCTTAACAAATGAGATTTATAC
>JAKAFF010000161.1 GCA_021818045.1 bacterium | reverse complement strand
CCCTGATCAAATACCTATTCCTCTATTGTCCTCCCCTCCTGACAACTCATTATAAAAAGCAAATTCTCCAAATGCCCGACATTCACAAAAAGGCGATCATCTCGTGCTACCTCGCCTCGCACCTGGTCTATAACAAAGGACTCGACTGGACCCCCTCTATCGCAGATGTGCTACCAACGCTATTCAACAACCTGAACAACACCTAAAAGTATGGCAAAGCCGCAGCAAGCAAAAGGATCAGCAAAATATATGAAACGCTTCTTCCGACGCTTGCTTTTTGTCCTCCTATTTTCTCGAGGAGCAGGAGAGCTTTTTGCAAACCTGCCACCCACTTCAGATGACAAAAAAATGGGGATCGCATTTACCCATGAACTATTTTATCCTGATATCAATGGGATATTAACAGTAACAATCGATCTGGCAAAATTCTTGCTTGAAAGGGGGCATAAAGTGATCTTTATTGCTCCGGCAAGAAAAGAATCGACGATCACCTTGGTCGATGGCGTAATACCTGTGCACTACATACCGAGCATTGATTTGTATGCTTATCCTGGATTACGACTCTGCATGCCCAGAAATAAGACGCTCCGAGCCCTTTTGAAAAAGGAGAATATAGACATTCTAAACGTCAATGCACCTGGATGCGTCGGCATGGTTTGCATGCACGAAGCGGCGCATCTAGGAATTCCTATCATTCACACCTATCACACGAACATATTTGACACAAAATATGTAAAACACCTCGCGAGATGGGACGCTCTGATTCCTATAATGCGCTTTTTGGGAGAGAATGTATGGCTGAAATATTTCATAAACAATAGCCACATCACCACCACCCCCTCTCATCACATAGCCCACTACCTAACTTCTCTCTATCCGCGCAAAGATATCCGAATGATTCGCAATGGGATCGCAATTGAGAAACTCTCCCAGGTCGACACTCCTGAAATGGTGCAAAAAAACTATCCACAGTTCGATCCTAAATTCTCGATCATTTTTGTTGGGAGAATCGCTCTAGAGAAGGAGTTGGAAATATTGATACAAGCTATATCGCAAATCAAAGATAAACGGATACGTCTATTTCTAGTTGGAGACGGACCTCAATTTTCCCACTACAAAAAAATGAGCGAGGATTTACAGCTGGACCAGCGAGTCATATTCCTCGGCAAAATACCCAACGATGTCCTGATGCGCAGCGGCCTTGTGCACCATAGCCGCCTATTTGCCACCGGATCAACAACAGAGGTCTGTAGCATATCCTTACTGGAAGCAATCTGCTGCGGAGTTCCAGTCGTGGTTCCCAACGTAGATGTAAATCATGAACTTGTCCAGGGAAATGGCCTTTTGTTTCAGCCAGGAGATCCTTCTGATTGCGCAAAACAGATCGAGCGATTGATTTATGAAGATGATTTATACGTAAGCTGCAGACAAGCCGCTCTCGCGATGAAACCATCTTTCGATAAGAATATATCTTTTCAACATTTTGAAAATGTTTATCGCGAACTATACCGAAACAACCTGAAGAATCGGGAATCTGTTGAGACGGCGCCTCGATATTAGACTTGCATAACACAAATTCCTTACCCCCGTCCTTGCCCCCAACTTTTGAATTCATTTGTTAAGTAATGAAAAGATAGGCTCTTGCCAAAAAATGTATTTATAACTAAAAAATGCTTTGGTATACACCAAAAAATCATTCGGTACGATGCATGCAAGACGACAAAGAATTTGAAAAGATAGCCGCTTTTCTGAAAAAAAATCCCGTGTTTAGTCAACTAGATGATCAGCAATTGGAGTTTATAGTCAGTCACCTAGCAATCCGATCTTGTGCACCAGGGGAAAATGCGATTGCCGAAGGGGACGTTTCTCATGATATTCAGCTTATTTACAAAGGGAAGGCAGCAATTTTGAAGTGGGATGCAGAAAAAGCGCACCAGTTCAAAATTAAGGATTTATATGCAGGAGAGGCGTTTGGTGAAATGGCGTTTTTTGATGATCAACCCCGCTCTGCTACTATTAAGATAACGGAGGCAGCCGTCCTTTTATCTTTGTCTAGAGATCTTTTTGATGGCGCAGATACGTTTACTCAAGCGATTTACGATCAAATCGCTTCTAATATTGCCCATATCAATATCCCGAGGCTTCGCTCTAGCAATGAACAATATATTGCGACTCTGAAATCTGAAATGAACCACCTTCTTTTAAGAACTCGATTTGGAACGTTTTTTATCACGGTGATTGTAATTTTGGGAATAGGGGGGCTGTTTGATTTATTCGCGCAAGCTCACCCTGAAGCTTTGCGTAGTTTGTGGTACAACTGGGCGTACACGATCAGCTTACTAACGCCCACGCTTATTGCTGCGCGATATTTTGATTTTAATTTGCATGATGCTGGAGTGACTTTAAAGAACTGGAAAAAAGCATTATTAGATGGCGTGGTGACTGGCGGTATTGTTATGCTCGTCATGTATTTTAGCAAAGATAGTCTAGCCCTTTTGTTACTCAAATTCAATATCGTGAAAGCTCCCGAGCCTTTAACTTTGTTTACAACTCTCTATATAGCAAACGCTTACTTGCAAGAGTTAATGACGCGCGGCATCGCGCAGACTATTTTACAAAGGTTTTTCGATGACCCAAGGGGAATTCGCACAGTGTTTATCACCTCTTTGGTATTCTTTATTTTCCATCTCCATATTGGATTGGTGACAGCCCTTGCAGCGCTTGTTGCGAGCATCCTTTTTGGATTGGTCTACATCCGTTCTTATAATTTGATTGGAGTGACGCTTTTCCATAGCGCGGTGGGAATTGCCGGCATGTGGACTGGTTTACTGTAAACAACAGTTACTCGAGGCAGTCGCAAAACTCAGAATATACACAAATGAGTTCAAAAGGTGGATTTTCAGCTGCGCCAAAGCGACGCAATTTACCTATCGCAAGTGACCTTATACCCAATAAATTTCAAGAGTTGGCCAAAATAACAATCTGAGCAAGGCTTTTTGTTCGAGCGGCAAGATCAACGAACGATCATTTTTTCGGAATGCTTAAAACGGTACTGACTCATCAACCCTCTCTTCCATCTCATCGAGACATCTTTTATTACTCTGCAGTCTTTTCCACTCCAGTTTTCCTCGACGAAAGTTCACCAACAACCCTATCGGAAGTCGTGAAACTTTTAAATAATTGAACACTTGTGCCTGTTGTTCTCGTCCCAAGCTTTCGCGACACTTGAGCTCCACTATCACAGTTTGTTCTACAACCA
>JAKAFF010000160.1 GCA_021818045.1 bacterium | reverse complement strand
ACAAGGCACCGGAGGATCGCGCATTGGCATGGATGCAGAAGAGAAGTTCTTGACACTCTCACTGGGGTTGCCGTATGAAATGGATTACCAACTCTTTAAGGATAGTGTCGAAGATTTTGTGAATTACTTAGTGTACTGGCGAGATAATTTAGCCAATTTTGATAGCGAAACCACTATTTTAAGTTAAGCGACTGCAATGCCGGCATATCTCATTGCTGAGGAGGGGACGCACCGCGGCCTCACCTTAAATCTTGAAGACGGAGATGAGTGGATCATCGGAAGAGATCCAGACGTTGCCGATTTCACTATTGACGATAGCACCGTCTCTCGTAAACACGCTCGTTTAACGCGCGCGCCAGACGGGATCTACATCAAAAACTTAAGCAAAGTCAATCCCATTCTTGTAAACGATGAGGAGATCTCGACGCCTTATCTGCTCAAAGAAGGGGATCGCATTCAGATTGGCAGCACGCAGTTTCGCTTTGGCTCACACCCATCCGCCGCCCAACCCAATACCGCTCCCACCCCTCAGAAAAAAAAGGCAGGTTACGACGACATCTTTGGAGATATCGATGAGTCCTCTCCCGAAGAAAACCTAGATCAACCCCCTGCTGAAGAGGACAAATCTACAATACCTGCGCAACTCCCCATCGCTGAAGAGCCAGAAGAGCCCCTTGCGATGGAGTCGCAATTGCCCCCTCCTCCTCCCAAACCCCCAGAGACCACCGCTTACGACACCATTTTTGAAGACTCCGGCGAAGAAGAGCCCCTCCCCTTTCACTTCAGAGTGGAAGCCCCTCTTTTACTCAAAGTGATTGCAGGCCCCAATGCAGGGGCAGAAATTGGTCTGGAAAAAGGGCGCACGTATGTCATCGGAAAAGACGCCAACTCTTCCGACATCGTTTTCCAAGACTTAAGCGTCTCAAGACACCACGCAAAATTGACAATCTCTGCAGACGGAATTTTAGAATTAGAAGATTTAGGATCCAAAAACGGCACCGTCGTCAACGGATCTGCTCTCACCGAAAAAACGATCGTTACCCCGCAAGACCTCATCGCTCTTGGCACCACTGTTTTCATGATCATCGATCGAGAAGCGCCGCAAGAGACGATCTACTCACCAGTAGTATCCGCATTTGAAACGCCCCAAGTACCCAGCGAAGAAGAAAAGATCGCACAAGAAGTCGCTCAAGAACCCCCCTTTGATTGGAAAAAAGAGCCCATCCCCACTAAATACCTCGTCTTGGGCGGCTCCATTGCAGCGATGTTCTTAATCGTGTTTTTAAGCTTTTTCTCTTTATTCAAATCAAAAGGACTAGAACTTGCCCACAAAGAACCGATCGATCACATCAAAGAGGCTCTTGCCAAATTTAATGATGTGCAATTCTCCTACAATCCAGGCAGCGGCAAGCTATTTCTGGTCGGACACGTCCTTACCGCTGTCGATTATCAAGAGATGAAATACCGCATCTCTCAAATTGACTTCATTACAAGCACGGAAGATAACGTAGTGATCGATGAAGGGGTATGGAAGATGATGAACGATATCATCTGCGACAATGCTCCCTGGCGCGGCGTCAGCATCCAAGCGCCGCAAGCCGGTAAATTTGAAGCCGTAGGTTACGTCTCCACCGTATCTGACGCCACTTTACTTGCCGACTACCTCACAGTGAATTTTCCCTATCTAGATCGTCTGGAAAATAAAGTGGTCACAGAAGACAACCTCAATGCCCAAATTCAAGCGCTCATCGCAACGGAAAATTTAGGCGGCGTTACATTTCAACTCTCCAATGGCAACATCACACTCACGGGCAGATATAGCGAAGAGATGTCCACCCACTTCCACAAACTGACGAAAGAACTCAATGCATTGCGCGGCGTGACATCCGTGAAAAATTTTTCCGTAGCCACCCACCCAGATATGGCCGGCATCGACGTCACACAAAATTATCAAGTGACAGGTTCTTCCACTTTTGATGGACGCGGCTATAGCGTAGTACTCAATGGAAAAATCTACACTTTAGGGGATTTAGTCGATGGGATGAAACTCACATCGATAAAAAAAAGTACGATTCTTCTTGAAAAAGATGGATTAAAATATAAAATCGACTACACGGGACGGGATTGACCGTCTGTTTAAGGAGTATGCAAACTTATGTACGGGTTAGAAAAACAGCCAGGAGAAAAGTTCGCTTTCGACCTGGAAAACGACATCAAAACATCGCCGCATAAGAAAAAAGAGATCCTAGACGTAGTTGAAAAACGAATTCAGGAAATAAAAAAGCTTTTGCGAGAAGGGGCTAATGAAGAGAAATTCGATCAACTCGGAATTCTTTTACATGGGTACACTGCTTTGCAAAAGGTATTGCGGAAAGTGAAATGATACGCTTCAATAAGGGGCAAAGGTAAGGAATCACAATGACCACTCTTCCAGGAGTCACACTCTCGTTTAACTCGTTGATATCGGCATATAAGAAGCTGCAATCGGGCCTTGTCAAACAAGTGCGCGCCCTGGCCAGTAAAATGAGTCAAGCTCAGCCCGGCGCGTTTATTTTGCTCCAATTTCAAATGGCGCAAGTGACGCAAATTGGAGAGTCGATCTCCAACTTGATTGGTCAGGTCAATTCCGTGATCAGCAACGCAATTCGCAACCAAAAAACGTCGTAAGCAACGTAAAAAGGATTCTATGGCAAACAAAAAGTTCAAAGACGATTTTCTTCTCTTGGTCGAAGCGGGGTTTGTCGCGGTCAATCAAGCAGATGAAGATGCGGCAGTCAAACTATTTCGATCGGCAGAGATGCTCAATCCCGACAACGTGCTACCAAAAGTTGGCCTCGGCTATTTGCATCTACATAAACTCGAGCTCAAGCAAGCGGTCAAAGCATTCGAAGAGGCGTTAGAAAAAGAGCCTCATAATGATATGGCCAAAGCTTTCATGGGCCTTTCCATGAGTCTCATGCCCAACGCTGCAGACAAAGGGGAAAAAGTGCTCGAACAGACCTGCAAATCAAAAGATCCGATGATCAAGCGCCTTTCAGAAACTGCGATCAACTTCGTAGAGCGCTTCGTCAAAACAAAACCCGGTCCTGCAGGCAAAGGGAAATAATGGACTTAGTGATCCCTCCAGATAACAATCCAGAGCGCATCATTCCTGGCAAAGCGTCGGAACCTGTCGGACAGCCCATAGCGCCCAAACCGACAACCGATTTCGAATCGTATATGCAAGGCGCCCCGACAAAGCCCTCTATGCCAGGGACTCCAGGCGCGCCTGACGGTCCCGCAAGTCCTATCACGGGACCTGGCGCCATGCAAGGCCCCAAACTTTCCTCGGCAGGAGTCTCTTTCA
>JAKAFF010000159.1 GCA_021818045.1 bacterium | reverse complement strand
TCATCAGGGTGGGAACGGCAATAAAAGCTGCCCGGACGTTTTAATGGGATAAAAGAACCTTTTGCGACCATTTCTGTCGCCAAACGATGAAACTCCTCATCTGAGCCATCGCAGTAATAAACTTGCGCTGGGCGGCATAAATCCGCGATCTTTTGAACCCACTTTCGATAATCCATACTCCTGGTATGTACATCACTTCAAAAAAATAATATACACAAAAAAAGAACCAAAAATCGACGAAGCCTCAAGTTGAAGACACCCTCTAAAACAGCGCAACCTTGACTGCTAGAGTAATCAATAATATTCCCATTACGACACCTAATTGCGACTGAAATGCGAGCATTTTTGGGGCAACTGATTTATGAGTTAAAAAGATCGCTAAAAAAGCAAACCAAATAAACGTGATACAGATCAGCTCAGCACCAACGAAAATTTGCTTATAAATTGAATTCGTGATGTTGGCAAATTGGGAAAATAGACAAAGAATGAATAAGCTCGCCTTTGGATTCAATACATTACACAAAAATCCAGCAAAGAAGGCATGTCGTGCTGCTGACGGGTGTTGAGATAAAGCCTCTCGCTCTACAACATCTGTTGCAGTTGCAAATTGCTTTGCAACTGCAGGTGCTGGGCGAGATGACCGAAGTAGTTGAATCCCAAGGTATGTTAAGTACGCAGCTCCCATGTACTTAATCAATGAATAGATCGCCTGAGACTCTCGAATAATCGCAGCAAATCCAATCATTGCATACAAAGAATGAACGCCAAGTCCCATAGCAATGCCGGCTGCTGCATACAATCCATTGCGTCGAGAACCCAACACGCTCTGCTGCGAAATGAGCACAAAATCGGGACCAGGACTCATCGCTGCAAGCAAAGTTAAAGATCCGATCGCAATAAAGTCCAAATACACTAAGGACACTCGCTGATATCATATTTGACAATCAACTGGCCTTTCTGGATTTCAACTTTACTTTGCAATAAAGGAACCCGAAATTCCACGCCGGTTCGTTCCGAAAGATTGTTAATCAAAGCGCACTGTTGCGGATAAGGCTGATGGAGACTATCTGGCAAAATAGGAGTCATCACCTCTCAATGAGTATCTTGAAATGGCCTATCCCCAAAATCTTGGCGTGCTGGCTCCCAAAAGTGCCTATAGAAGCCCCCACCACAATATCGTCTATACAAAGCTTCTATATTATTAAGACTTTGCAATGCTCGAGGCACAAGCATTAAACAACACTCAACATCTTGATGCAAAAGAGAGCAAATCTGCGGTGGCAAGGGAGGCACCTCTGCAGGGAGAGCCTCTACCCTGCGAAGAGCTACATGCCAATTCGTTAATTGACGCGCAACACGCCCACCATTTTCCAATTTCTTGAGCGATGCTACCATCACTTGAACTGGGACTAGATTTCGACTCACGCTCGACATGCTTGCACTCCAAATATGAAGCGGGCGATTCTAGAAGACAAGCGTCATTTAAGGCAATCTTTTCTTGCGCACTTTTGAACAGAATCGCTTAAAGAGGCTTTTTTCTTTTGAATTTGTCTAGATAATCGAGCGCTTTGCCCGTGCCAAGGCACACTGCAAGCAAGGGATTTGCTGCGACAAACACAGGCAGTCCCGTCTCCTTAATGAGCGCTTTATCGAGCCCCTTCATGAGCGCTCCCCCGCCTGCAAGCACCATGCCCCGTTCGACAAGATCTGCTGCAAGCTCTGGAGGGCACTTTTCGAGGGTGAGTTTCACGCTCTCGATGATTTGTTGGATCGGTTCGGCCAAACATTCTCGAATCTCCACGGAGTTGATCCGCTTGGTGAGGGGAAGCCCCGCCACTTGATCGCGTCCGCGAACTTCCATCTCTAGCTCATTGTTTCCCAAAGGATAGGCAGAACCGATGGTGATTTTGATCTCTTCCGCAGTTCTCGGACCAATCATCAAGTTGTAGGTGCGGCGCATGTAATTCATGATGCAATCGTCAAACTCATCCCCTGCGATGCGCAAAGAACGAGACTCCACAATACCGCCGAGAGAAATAATGGCAATTTCCGTGGTACCACCCCCAATGTCGATGATCATGTTCCCAGACGGTTCATGTACAGGCAGATCCACCCCGATGGCTGCAGCCATGGGCTCTTCAATCAACACAACCTCTTGAGCCCCTGCGTGGAGCGCCGAGTCTTCTACAGCGCGCTTTTCCACTCCGGTAATGCCAGAGGGAACCGCAATCAAAATCCGCGGCCGAAATAAACTGCGAGCAGGAGTCACTCGTTTAATAAGAGCTTTTAACATCCCCTCTGCAATTTCAAAATCGGCAATCACCCCATCTTTCATGGGGCGCACTGCGTGAATCTTGCGAGGCGTCTTGCCAAGCATCGCTTTGGCCTTGTGCCCGACTGCCAGAACATCATTCGTGAGAGAATCAACGGCAACTACAGAGGGTTCAGCAAGAACAATCCCCTTGCCTCTTACGTATACAAGCGTGTTGGCGGTCCCTAAGTCAATGCCGATGTCGCTTGAAAAAATGCCCGACAGGCGATGTATCTTTTTCTTGAGAAGGGCTCGCAGTTGTCGTAAAGTGTCTAAAGCTGTTGCGGTTTGGCTCATATTCTTTTAAGTTTGTAAAAGTTCTAAAACGTCTTCCCAAGTAAGTTTCGCAATGGCTTCATCATCGCAACTTACCACTTTCTTGACCAATCCTTTTTTACGTCGCTGCATTTCGACGATCTTCTCTTCAATGGTATTCAAAGTGATGAGTTTGTACGAAGAAACGGAATTTTTTTGTCCAATGCGATGTACGCGGTCCGTTGCTTGGTTTTCAACGGCCGGGTTCCACCACATATCGTAGTGAATGACAGTATCCGCGCCCACTAAGTTAAGACCGGTACCACCCGCTTTCAAAGAGACGAGAAATACGGGAATTTTGGGATTTTCATTAAACTCTTTGACGATATCCAAGCGGTTTTTCGTATTGCCATCGAGATACGAAAACGCAATGCCGCGCTGCTCAAAATCTTCGCGCATGATCTGCAGCATCCGCGTGTATTGACTAAAGATCACCGTTTTATGATTGCTCTCAACGAGGGTTTGGAGAAGCTCTAAAAGCATATCGTACTTTGCAGAATCGCCCACTTCTGCGCGCTCTTTAGCAAAGATTGCTGGGTGGCAACAAATTTGTTTGAGACGCGTCAAGGTCGCAAGAACGTGGATTTGCACTTTATCGAACCCATCGCGCTCCACCAATTTGACAAGTTCGTCGCGAGCAGAGGCGGCGTAAGATTTGTAAAGCTCCATTTGCACATCGGATAGCTGGCAGTGGTAAAAGAGCTCCGATACGGGCCGCAAATCTTGAAA
>JAKAFF010000158.1 GCA_021818045.1 bacterium | reverse complement strand
AACGGGATTACATCTCGTATGTTCTCCATCCCAGTGACAAAGAGGATGAGTCGTTCAAAGCCGAGTCCAAAACCTGCGTGGGGCACTGAGCCAAATTCCCTCAGTTCCAAATACCACCAATAATCCTCTTTTTTTAAGCCGCACTGCTGCATTTTCTGTTCGAGTACATCGAGGCGCTCTTCGCGTTGCGAGCCGCCGATGATTTCTCCAATTTTTGGCACGAGAATATCCATGGCAGCCACGGTGCGAAGGTCTTCGTTTGAGCGCATGTAAAATGCTTTAATGGCTGCTGGATAGTCGGTGAGGATGACCGGTTTTTTGCAATATTCTTCCGCAAGATAGCGCTCGTGCTCGGATTGCAAGTCGGTTCCCCAAGAGACGGGGAATTCAAATTGTTTGGGCGCTTTTTTCAAAATTTCGATGGCTTCGGTATAGGTGATGTGGGCAAAAGGTGAGTGGGCCACATTTTTGAGTCTTTCGATGAGCCCTTTTTCAATGAATTGATCAAAAAATTGGAGGTCCTCTGCGCAGTGTTCTAATGCGTAATTGACGCAAAATTGCAGATACGATTCGGCACACTGCATATCTGCGGCAAGATCCGCAAAGGCCATTTCAGGTTCGATCATCCAAAATTCAGCGAGGTGTCTTGAGGTATTGGAGTTTTCGGCGCGAAATGTGGGGCCAAATGTGTAAATGTCGGACAGTGCGCATGCGAGAATTTCCCCTTCGAGCTGCCCCGATACGGTGAGGTAGGTGTTGCGGCCGAAGAAATCCTTTGAGGGGTCGGCGGGTTTATCGAGGGTGGTGACGCGAAACATCTCGCCTCCGCCTTCTGCGTCGGAGCCAGTAATAAGTGGGGTTTGTACGTAAAGAAAACCCCTTTGTTGGAAAAAGAGGTGGGTGGCAAATGCAAGAGCGCTGCGTACGCGCAAAACGGCTCCTTGCGTATTGGTACGCGGCCGCAGGTGGGCAATGGTGCGCAAAAACTCAAAGGAGTGGCGCTTTTTTTGCAGAGGATATTTGGCGCTATCGCACGGGCCTATGACGCGTACTTGAGTGGCTCTGAGTTCTAGCGCTTGGCTTTTGCCTGGACTTTCGACAAGGGTGCCGGTTGCGATGATGGCAGCGCCTGTCGTAATGGCGTCGATGGGACCGTCGAAAACGATTTGCAAGTTGCTGAAAGTGGAACCATCATTGACTTCGATGAATACAAAGTTCTTTTGGTCGCGCACAGTTCTGACCCAGCCATGGACGGTGATTGCGTCATTGGCTTTTCCTTGAAGGATCTCTTTAATCTTTTTCTTTTGCATAATTGCGCAGTTGTGCGATCTCTTTTTTCCATCCACTAGGTCCATTCGGGGTCTCCAAATATTTGGGCAAATTATTGTGTTTCATGATCCAACGAAATGATTCTGCGCCGATTTTTCCCTCTCCAATGGGCGCATGGCGATCGACGTGCGATCCGAGGTCTTTGAGCGAGTCGTTGAGGTGAAATGCGCCCAGGTGTTGTCTGCCAATTGTGCGATCGAATTCGGCGAGGGTTTTTTCCCAGTCCTTTCCTGTGCGAATGTCATAGCCTGCTACAAAAATGTGGCAGGTGTCTATGCACACGCGCAAGGGGATTTTTGCTCCCACGCGCTCAATCAAATAGCCGAGCTCTTCGAAGCGATGACCGACGCTGCTGCCCTGCCCTGCGGTGGTCTCAAGGAGCAGCTCGGTGGGGCCTTGAAGGACGAGCTCTTCCAGTGCAAGGAGGCTTTCGGCAATGGTTTGCAGACACTCTTCAACGCTACTTGTTGTAGCAGAGCCGGGGTGGAAGTTGAGGTAGGGGATTTTGAGGAGATGACACCGTTTGATCTCCTCTGCGAACGCTTGGCGCCCTTTTTGCAAAATGGCGGGATCGGGCGAGCCGAGATTGATCAAATAGCTGTCGTGGCTCATCACTTTTTGGATTTGCGTTTCTTCAAGCGCTTTTTCCCAAAGGCGAACCTCTTCAGGAGAGATGTTGCGCCCTTGCCACTGTTTTTGGTTGCTGGTGAAGAGCTGGATCGTGGTCGCGCCGATCTCTTTGCCTTCGTAGAGGGCGTTGGGAGCACCTCCCGCGGCAGAGGTGTGAGCCCCGATTAAAATGTCTTGCATAGCTGTTGCATTTTATCCCAGTTCTTTGGATTCTTTCAAGGGTGGATACGACAAGATCTATTCTGCAATCAGCTCGCGCATTTTTGGCGGGGACGGCTTTGAGCCGCGTAAGCGGCCTTTTGCGGGAGATGGTGTTTGCGGCTGCATTTGGGACCTCTTCAGAAATTGCTGCGTTTATGGTTGCATTTCGGCTGGCGAATTTGTTTCGGCGCTTATTTGGCGAGGGAAACTTACAAGCGGGCTTCATCCCCCATTTTACAGCGCAAGGGGAGAAAGGGGGCCTCTTTTTTCGCGACGTTGCCTATTCCATGGGGGCGCTTCTCATTTTGTTAGTGGTGGCTTTGGAGTGCATTTTTTTTGCTGCTTTGCCCCATTTTGGCCCCGAGTGGGGACAAGTGATTCGACTCATGATGTGGATGGCGCCGGGGCTTGTGTTCATTTGTCTCTTTGGTCTCAATAGCGCCCTTTTGCAGTGTCAAAAGAGCTATTTTTTGCCAGGAGTGGCCCCCGTTTTAGCCAACCTCGTTTGGATTTTGACGGCCTTGGTTGTCCCAGATGTGACTGCGCTCTCTATTGCGGTGATTGGTGCTTTTGCAATGCAGTGGCTCATGACTGCGCCCTCTGGATGGAGGCTGCTATCTTGGCGGCAGTGGCTGCAACCTCAACTTTTTTCCCCTTCCTTTCAATCGCTTTTAAAGCCTTTGCTATTGGGAGTTGTGGGTGTGGGGGCGATGCAGCTCAATAGCGTGTTTGACACTTTGTTTGCGCGGATTGCAGATGTGAGAGGGCCTGCCTTTTTATGGTATGCCATCCGTTTGCAGCAGCTGCCGTTAAGTCTATTTGGAGTGGCTTTATCGAGCGCCCTTTTGCCGCCCCTTGCTAGGGAGGCGATTCCAGAAAAAAGGCGAGTGTTGCTCTTGACAGCTTTGAAGGTAAGCTCTGGGCTCATGGCGATTGGCACAGTTGGGATCTTTGCGCTCGGAACGCCCGCTGTAGAACTTTTGTTTGGACGTGGCCATTTTACGGCAGAAGATGTGGTGGAAACGGGGCACTGTCTTTGGGCCTATGGGGTGGGACTTGTGCCCTCTGTTATAGTGTTATTGCTAAGTGCTGCGCGCTATGCTGAAAAAGACTATCGCACCCCAGCGTTGGGATCTAGCGTCTCTGTGGGAGTGAATATCGTTTTAAACGCCCTTTTTGTCTTTGTCTTTCATTGGGGAGCTG